>JAAWLQ010000471.1 GCA_022797995.1 Lachnospiraceae bacterium | reverse complement strand
TCAGGGGTGTAATTTTGCGGCATAATAAGTACCTCTTTTCCTTGTAAATTGATTATATCTTATTAGCCACTGCTGTTACAACTTTACTTTATCACAACACGTGGCTGATATCCTGTCTGGATATTTCCAGTCAAAATGCCGGAAGAAATCCTGAAACTGCTCTTCACCAGTTCCCAAAACAGCGATTTGAATGTTCAGTGTATTCATCATCTCCTCCAGCACACACCGTACCAAATCAAATCCTTTCTGCTGAGTCATCCGAGACACCATGCCGATTACCATGGCAGAACTGTCTCTTCGAAGTCTCAAAGCCTTTTGCAGAGATTCTTTATTTTTCTTTTTCCGGATAATACTTTTGTCATCAAAATGTGCTGCAAGCTGCGTATCTGTCATAGGATTGTACTCTTCCATATCAATGCCGTTGACGATTCCTGAGAGCTTTCCAGACACTTCACGCATCACTCCATCCAGCCCTTCTCCTCCCTGCTGGCCCTGAATCTCCTTGGCATACGTCTCACTGACGGTATTGACTTTGTCTGCATGGAGAATTCCTGCTTTTAGAAAATTTGTCTCTCCATAGGCTTCCATGGCGCCATACCGATAACTGGCCGGAAGGTCCCTGCAGTTTTCCACATCATCAATCCGCCATCTTCCCTGGAATTTCTGATTGTGAATCGTCATAACAGTCCGGATATTCCGGTAAAAAGCATCCTCTCGGTAAAAAGCATCCAGAAATACCGGTATCAAAGCCGCCTGCCAGTCATGACAGTGAATAATATCCGGGCAGAATCCAATTTCCGGAAGGCTGGCCAGCACGGCCCTGCAGTAAAAAGCAAACTTGTTCACATCCTCAAAAATTTGATTGTAAGGGCTGTCCCCGGCAAAGTAATGTTCATTATCCACAAAATAATAGTGGATTCCCTCCACTTTCGTTTCATAGATTCCTATGTACTCTCTTTCCCTTGGCATATCCGCGTAAAATTCTGTCACATACTTCATCTTCTGTCTGACATTTTCCGGAATGCAGAGATATTTCGGCAGGAACACTCTCACGTCAAATTTCTTCTTATCCAGATATTTCGGCAGAGCTCCCACAACGTCCGCCAAACCGCCTGTCTTGACAAAAGGATTCCCCTCAGATGCTGCAAAGAGTATTTTCTTCATGTAAAAACCTCCTGATTCTGTGATTTATTCCCGCGAATAAATAGCCATGCCTGCATGACTATTTGCCGACTGCTGCAAGAGCTGCCAAACATCCGGCAGGTGTTCTTGCGCAACGGCAGAAACAGCGCGGAGGCCAAATACCCCTGCCTCTAAGGAGGAACCTGCTCAATCTCTGTTACAGGGTATTTGACATTATTCTCTTAACTTATATTCTAACCGAATTTTATCCGCAATTAAAGCAATAAATTCAGAATTTGTAGGTTTTCCTTTTCCATTGTGAATGGTGTAGCCAAACAGCTCATCAATGGTGTCCATCTTTCCTCTGCTCCAGGCCACCTCAATGGCATGTCGGATGGCGCGTTCCACACGGCTGGGAGTGGTCTGATACTTCTTTGCAATTCCCGGATAGAGAATTTTTGTAATGGAATTGAGCATCTCCATATCTCTGACTGACATAATAATGGCTTCCCTCAGATATTGATATCCCTTGATATGAGCCGGCACTCCAATTTCGTGAATGATATCCGTCACATCGCTCTCTAAATTCCGCTCCTCCAGTTCCTGTTTCTTCTCGTACGCATTTACCTTGCGCACCTCATTTCCTTTGTGTATCTGCGCATTGCGCACATGTTTGATTCGGTTTAAAACCACGTCATTATCAAAAGGTTTCATAATATAATAATCTGCACCCATGGAAAATGCATCGTCTGTAATTTTTTCCTGTCCAATTGCAGTTATCATAATAAATGCAGGATGTTTTTTCATATTTTTGTCATTTCTGATTTTATCCATCACGGTCAGTCCATCCAGTTTCGGCATTACAATATCAAGAAGCACCACATCCGGCTCTTTCTTTTTTATCATCTCGTATGCTTCTTCTCCATCTTTCGCCGTTCCGACAATCTGAAGTTCCTCGTCACTCCTCACAATATCGCCCAATTCTCTCAGCATTCTCTCATTATCATCTGCAATTGCTACATTTAATTTTTCCACGTTATATCCTCCTGTTGATTTTCATAATAAACCCTCATAAAAGGAAACTATTTGTATTATATCCGCAATCAAATATTCCTTCAATGAAAAGATTTCTCTGGTTTTCGACACAGAAATCTCAATGTGCGGTATTTGCTGCGGACCTTGTCGTTTTATGGTCTTATCGCTGCAACGATACTATCATACCCATTGCATAATTGTATATTTTGTCGAATCGTGTCGTATCATTTTTGAAAAATGCTGTTTCTTTGATTTTACACATTCCCTTTCCCCTCTGCAAGGCTTATTTCGTTTCCTGCCGGTTGATTTTCTCCTGTAAAGTTTCCCTGCGCTCCATTGAATTTCTCTCTTCCCCTCCTTTATAATAGGCTCAAAAGGAGGATAGATTATGCATACATTACATTTTGCTGACAACATGATTCGTCTGCGGCGCAAAAAGAAAATCACCCAGGAACAGCTGGCTGACTTTCTGGGAATCACCAAGGCCTCTGTTTCCAAATGGGAGACAGGGCAGAGCCTGCCGGACATTCTGCTGCTCCCTCAACTTGCCTCATTTTTTGACACTACCATCGACGATTTGATGGGTTATGAACCTCAGTTGAGCCGGGAACAAATTCAGAAAATCTATCGGGATTTAGCAGTCTCTTTTGCCGAGGCTCCCTTTGATGAAGTACGAAAAAAGAGCCAGGAACTCGTCAAAAAATACTATTCCTGCTATCCCTTTCTCTTCCAAATATGCGTTCTGTGGCTGAATCACTTCATGCTGGCAGATACAGAGGAAAAACAGAGAGACCTTCTGAATGCCGCATCTGATTTGTGCTCTCATATCCTTTCCAGCTGCAAAGATATCGGCACTTGCGAGGACACTATTATCCTGAAATCCTCCATTGATTTACAGCTTGGAAACACAGAAGACGTTATTGATTCTCTGGAAAACATTTTAAATCCCTACCGCCTTGCTGCCCAGAGCGACAGCGTCCTGATTCAGGCTTATCTGATGACGGGACAGCGGCAGCAGGCAGAACGTTTTACTCAAATGAGTATGTATCTGCACCTGCGCTCTCTTATTATCAGCGCCACCCACTATCTGGAACTTTACCAGGATAA
>JAAWLQ010000470.1 GCA_022797995.1 Lachnospiraceae bacterium | reverse complement strand
CTCTGTGACGGAATTGCCTATGAATATGCTGAGAAAATCCGGATGTTCCAGGGAGAGCACGATTTCGAGGAAGACATTATCGCCTGTGCCGTCAATATCAGCAAGCGTTATATGGGAAGCCGGAAACGCTCGGAGATACTGGAAAATTTCACAATGACCATTTTCGACAGTATGAAGAAGGTGCACGGCCTTGGAAAAAGGGAGCGGCTTTATCTGCGGCTGGCAGCCATTCTGCACGACTGCGGCAAATATATCAGCATGGTGAATATCGGAGAGACTTCCTTCCAGATCATCATGGCCACGGAAATCATCGGCCTTTCTCAGAAGGAGAGAGAGATTGTGGCCAATGTGGTGCGGTTTAATCACAGTACATTTGTCTATGACGATCAGGACGCCGGATCGGACTGGAACAGGGAATCCTTCCTGATGGTAGCCAAGCTGACAGCCATACTGCGTCTGGCCAACAGTCTGGACAGGAGCCATAAGCAGAAGCTGAAAGGTCTGAAAGCAGTTTTGAAGGAAAATCAGCTGGTGCTGACAGTGGATACCCAGGAAGATATCACTTTGGAAAAGGGCTTCTTTGAAGCCAATGGGGACTTTTTTAAGGAAGTATTCAGTGTGGAACCTGTGTTGAAGCAGAGAAAATTATTTTAAGGCGGGGTGATGAGAACTATGGGCGAAATTGATTTTTATGATCCGAAATACTATACAAACAGAGAGATCAGCTGGATTCTGTTCGACCACAGAGTGCTGAATGAAGCCAGAGATAAGAGTATTCCGCTGTTCGAACGTCTGAAATTCCTGAGTATAACGGCCAGCAATCTGGATGAATTCTTTATGATCCGCGTGGCGTCTCTGAAGGATATGGTCAATGCAAAGTATCAGAAGCCGGATATAGCGGGACTGACGCCTCAGGAACAGCTGGATCTGCTGGACACGGCCATCCATGATCTGGTGGAGCTGCAGTATACCACATACAACCGCTCTCTGCTGCCGAAGCTGAAGCAGAATGGTCTGCAGATTGTACGCAGATATGAGGACCTGACCAGGAAAGAGACGGAATTTGTGGACAGGTATTTTGAGGAAAATGTGTATCCGGTGCTGACACCCATGGCTGTGGATTCTTCCAGGCCCTTTCCTCTGATACGCAACAAGACGCTGAATATTGCCGCTCTTGTGCACAAGAAGGAGAAGGGAAGCGAGCTGGAATTTGCCACCGTGCAGGTGCCAGGGGTACTCAGCCGCATTGTGGAGCTTCCCACAGGCGGCGGAGTGCGCAAGATTATCTTCCT
Organism: Lachnospiraceae bacterium; assembly: GCA_022797995.1. Lineage (GTDB taxonomy): Bacteria > Bacillota > Clostridia > Lachnospirales > Lachnospiraceae > Acetatifactor. The sequence goes on along the minus strand of JAAWLQ010000470.1, from coordinate 1,983 downwards.
GGAGGAAATTATTGAACGGAATATGCATAAGCTGTTCCTGAATTACGACATTGTGTGCGCGTATCCTTTCAGAATCATGAGGAATGCGGATCTGACCATCGAGGAGGATGAGGCTGCCGACCTGCTGAAGGAAATCGAGAAGCAGCTGAAAAAGCGTCAGTGGGGAGAGGCAATCCGGCTGGAGGTGGCGGCCCACTGTGACAAGAGGCTTCTGAAGATACTCCGGGACGAACTGCATATAGAAGAACACAACATCTACGCCATAGACGGTCCCCTGGATCTGACGGTACTGATGAAAGTGTATGGGCTGGAGGGTTTCGATCATCTGAAGACGCCGAAGCACGTTCCCCAGCAGGTGCCGCAGCTTCCTCCCGGCTGCAGAATATTCGATGAAATCAGCAGGAATGACATCCTTCTGCATCATCCCTACCAGACCTTTGAGCCTGTGGTGGAATTTATCCGTCAGGCGGCCAGAGATCCGGAGGTGCTTGCCATCAAGCAGACTCTGTACCGTGTCAGCGGCAATTCCCCTATCATAGCCGCGCTGGCCCAGGCCGCGGAGAACGGAAAGCAGGTGACGGTTCTGGTGGAGCTGAAAGCCCGCTTTGACGAAGAGAACAATATTGTGTGGGCCAGGATGCTGGAGAAGGCGGGCTGTCATGTCATCTATGGTCTGGTGGGCCTGAAGACCCACAGTAAGATCACACTGGTGGTGCGCAGAGAGGAGGACGGTATCCGGCGCTATGTGCATCTGGGAACCGGTAATTACAATGACGCCACGGCAAAGCTTTATACGGATATCGGATTGCTGACCTGTTCCGAGGCCATCGGGGAGGATGCCACCGCCGTATTCAACATGCTGTCGGGATATTCCGAACCGCTGGTGTGGAACAAGCTGTCTCTGGCCCCGCTGTGGCTGAAAAAGCGTTTCCGGTATCTTATTGACAGGGAGAAAAAATATGCTCTGGACGGAAGACCGGCCAGAATTATTGCGAAGATGAATTCTCTCTGTGACCAGGATATCATTGCCTCCCTGTATGCCGCGTCGGCTGCAGGCGTGAAAATAGACCTGATTGTCCGGGGAATCTGCTGTCTGAAAACGGGAATCAAAGGTGTCAGTGAGAATATCACAGTGCGTTCGATCGTAGGTGATTTTCTGGAACACAGCAGAATTTTCTACTTTGAGAATGATGAACACTATGAGATTTACTGCGGCAGTGCGGACTGGATGCCCCGCAATCTGGAGCGCCGCGTGGAAATCCTGTTCCCGGTGGACAGACCGGAGCTGAAAGAGCGGCTGCTGCATATTCTGCAGAGCCAGCTGAAGGATAATGTGAAGGCTTCGGTCCTGCGTGGGGACGGCACTTATGAGCGGGCCAGCAAGAGAGGACAGCAGCTGTGCTGGTCACAGAAGGAATTCTGTACGGAAGCCATTGCGGAGGCGAAGGAGGCATTTGAGGAGGACAGCCGGACCACCAGAACTTTTGTGCCGGAGATTCATCATGAATCCTAGGGGGTAATGAAATACGTCAACAACAGGAGGCGGAGATGAAAATCATACTGGCATCGGCGTCGCCCCGCAGACGGGAGCTGCTGGCGCAGATAGGGCTTGATTTTGAGATAAGGGTGAGTCATACGGAGGAGAAAACATCCGAATCGGAACCGGCACGGATGGTGGAAGAGCTGGCCGGACAGAAGGCGGAGGCGGTGCTGGAGCTGACGGAGAACAGCGGGGAAGATGTCCTGGTGATCGGCGCGGATACGGTGGTGACACTGGAGGGAAGCATTCTGGGGAAACCTGCGGACGAAGGGCAGGCGGTGGAAATGCTGAGAAGTCTTTCCGGGAAGACCCATGAAGTATACACGGGGGTGGCACTGCTGTTCCGGTCGGGAAGCGGAAGAGAAACTGCGGTGCGGCGGAAGGTATTTCACGAGGCCACCAAAGTGACATTTTATCCCCTGACGGAAGAGGAGATTGCCGCC
>JAAWLQ010000469.1 GCA_022797995.1 Lachnospiraceae bacterium | reverse complement strand
GGTGTTTGACAGAGAGCATATTTACGAGGCTGTCTGGGGCTATGATGCCGAGGGGGACAGCAGCGTTATCAAAGAACATATCCGTAAGATACGGGGGAAGCTGAAAGAGGCCGCGGGACGGGATTATATCGAGACAGTCTGGGGGGTGGGATACAAATGGAATCGTTGAAAAGGAAAAATGTATCTCTGAGAGGCTTTTTTCTGATTACCGTTTTTACCGTTTTCTTCGGTGTGGTCCTGTTGTCCGGCCTGACCATCTGGGGATGTACGGCGTTTCGCCACTGGCTTCTGCCGGATCCGGACGCCGCCTATCTGACGGTGGAGCAGATATACTCGGACGGCACCACAACCACTTCTTCTTACCTGCTGGAGTATGGGGAAGCAGCGAAGCTGCCTCAGCTGTTCGTTGAAGAATCTTATGTGGATGGAAATGAGGCAGAAGGGGTGAAGCTTTCGGAAGAATATGAGGGGGACCAGGTGCGGATAGCAGGCCCAACGGCGGATACCTCCTATTCCATTCAGAAGCTGGAGCAGGGATACGATACTCTGACACCGAAGAGGAAGCTTGCCTGGCGGCTCAGCGGCGCCGCGCAGGTTTTTGTTCCGGGGGTACTTTCCATCGGCGGAATTTTGTTCTGCGGATTTTATTTTTACAGAAAGCGATTGGCGATACCGATCAGGCTATTGACGGATGCCACGGCCCGGATTGCGGAGCAGAATCTGGATTTTACGCTGGAATATGCAACGGAAGATGAAATGGGAGATCTGTGCAGGTCCTTTGAGACCATGCGCATAGAACTGGCGGAGAATAACAAAGCCATGTGGGAGATGGTGGAACAGCGAAGGACCATGCAGGCCTCCATCGCCCATGACCTGCGCAATCCTATCGCCATAGTGGAAGGATACACGGAGTATCTGCAGCTGAACCTGCCGGAGGGAAAGTTAAGCCCGGAGAAGACGGAGCGGATTGTCCGGAATCTGAATCTGGCGGCAAAACGGCTGGAGCGGTATACGGAGTCAGTGCGGCGGCTGAACCAGCTGGAGGACATGGAAATTGTGAGGCAGGAGATTCCTTCCGGAGAACTTGTGGGAAGAATCTGTGACGACCTGGAAATGATGGCCGGAAAAGGCGGGAGTACCTTGCAGACTCATTCCACTGTGCCGGAGCAGACCCTGCGGGCGGACACCGGCATACTCAGCCGCATTCTGGAAAATGTGTTCGAGAACGCCCTCCGTTTCGCAGAGCGGAAGGTTTCCGTGGATTTTGCCCTGCGGGAGAGAAAGCTGGAGATTCTGGTACGGGACGATGGGAAAGGCTTTCCGGAAGAAATGCTTGGGAAGGAATGGAAGAATCGGTTCCCGGGTACCAGGGAGGACGGACACCTGGGGCTGGGACTGGCCATCAGCCGAACACTCAGCGAAAAGCATGGAGGCAGCCTGCGGTTGGGGAATCAGAAGCCTCAGGGGGCGGAAGTGAAAATCATTTTGGAAGTTTGACCAAAATTTGACTTTTATATTTTAAGATCTCTTTGTTGGATTTCAAAATAAAACAAGGAGGTCTTTTTTGATGATGAAAAAAGGAATGACAATATTGCTAACAGCGGGTATGCTGATTTCCCTCACTGCCTGTGGAGGACCGGGAAGTACAGGTGCCGCGGGAAATGGCGGACCGGCGGGGATAGAGGTTGTGGAATTGGACACGGAGGGTACAGGGAACAATCTGACAGGAGAAAACGGCGGGACAGGAGGCGGGGGATCGGCCGGGGGATACGGCGGAGCAGTATGGGAAGGCGGTCTGCGTCCCCTTGCCGGATTTAACCAGGAGGGCTGCAGCACGGAGGAGGGCTATTATTATCTGTCTACTCATTCAGAGGAGCTTGCGGACGGAAATTACGGCTCTCATCTGATGTATATGGATTTTGCCTCCCAGCAGGAGGTATACCTGTGCAGCAATGCAGGCTGCGGCCATAATACGGCGGAGTGCCCTTCCGTCTTTTTATACGACGAGTTTCCCAGCTATACCACGCTTTTGTTCATGCATGGGAACAGGCTGTATCTGCTGAGCAAGGACAGCGACCATGACGGCTCCATGCAGTCTGAAATCAGCTTCGAGGAAGTTGGAGAACCTGCTCCGGGATCTCCCGGGGAGGATGGAACGTCGGCGGTTCTCTACAGGGCGAATCTGGACGGGACGGACCGGGAGAAAGTATATACCTTCGCTCAGGGACTGACACTGGAGGACTTTGTGCTGGGCGACGAAAAGGGAATTTATGTGGCGACGAAAAAGCTGACGTCCGACAGGAACGGTACGGACACCTATATCAATTCCTCGGAGCGCAGACTGGTGTATCTGGACCTGGAGAAACTGGAGGAGAGAGAAATCTGCTCCATGGACTTCGAGGGAACTGTTTCCTGGCGGGTGAAGGGATGCTATGGCAATAAGCTGGTATTGGAAGGGACAGATTACGGCAGAGAGGTGTCCGGTGAAGAATTGTTCAATGATGATGTGTGGAGAGAACTGTTTGAGAATTCACAGGAAACATACGCCACCCTTGACCTGGGCAGCGGACAGCTGAACCGGATATACAACGTCAGCAACAAAGACCTGAATTCCGTCGTGGCGGAAGGTGGAATGTTATATGTGTCTTCCGCCCTGGACAACAGTGTGAAGGCCGTGGACCTGGATACCGGAGAAGAGCGCATCCTTTTTGAGATGGACCAGTATTACTATCTCTATGACAGAATCGGCAGTAAACTGCGCTGTGAAAGTGAGGCTTCTGAGGATACTTTTTCTTATCTGGATGTGAATACGGGAGAGCTTGTTCATTCCTCTCTGGTGAACAAAAGTCTGGGCTGGCGGCTGGAGTTTAGGGCTGTGGTGGGTTCGGATGTGCTGGTGATCTATGATTATGAGGCCACGGCCAACGGAGACGGCTCCTATGAGATTACACGCTACCAGTATGGTCTGATTTCCCAGGAGGACCTTTTTGCCGGCAGGGATACTTTCCGCAAGATCAACATGATCGGAGAGGGGTGGTAACAGGTGCTGGAGCTTCGTGAAATTACGAAAAAATATAAGGACAAAACCGCGCTGGAGCAGGTGACGCTCACGCTGGAGAAAGGAATTTACGGCCTGCTGGGGCCAAACGGGGCAGGAAAGTCCACTCTGATGAACATTATTACCGGAAATGTGAAGCCCACAGAGGGAACCGTATGCTGGAGGGGAAAGGAAATCAGGGCACAGGGCGCAGCTTACAGGAGTATCCTGGGGTATGCGCCCCAGCAGC
>JAAWLQ010000468.1 GCA_022797995.1 Lachnospiraceae bacterium | reverse complement strand
ATATTTAATGAATGTGCCAACAACCAGATGCGGGATGTGTTTTTTGAAGAGGTGATGCTTGAGGATCCGGAAGCTTATATCCGGGGAAAACATAAGGATAACCCGAACTTTTCCCTGGACAGAAGCGATTTTTCAGTGAAGATATTGGATTCTTGATTCCTGACTGGTTCCATGTTAAAATAAAAGATGGTGTTTCAGGTATTCGAAACAGGGGAGAGACTTCATGGATATCAGAGATTATGAAAGAATTTTGGATTCCATACCGGCGACGGGAATCTATGTGGTCAGGGAAGATAATCACGAAATTCTGTATTTTAACAGTCAGATACAGGAAATGGTGCCGAATGTGCGCAGAGGGATGGTCTGTGACAGACTGTGGGCCAGTTCCTGTGTGAATTGCCCCCTTCTGAACATTGGAGATAAAGCGGAAAATCGTTCTGTGAGCTGCGACAGTTCCAGTGGAAAAGCAATGGATATGGTGGCGAAAAGGATGCTCTGGCAGGACGAAATTCCGGCCTTTGTGATTTCCGTAACCCCTCATATGGACGAAGTCAGTGTCCGGCTTCAGGAGGTTACCCGCACGCTGGGAGAACAGAATTTCGGTGTGTATGCCATCGACTTAAGCGACGGAAAGGTGAATCTGATCAGGGAGGAGGGGGATACTCAGGAGGGCTGGACATCCCAGACTCTCATGTGGGATGTGGTTATGCGTTCCCGGCTGGTCAGGCAGATTCATCAGGAGAACCAGGAGAAATTTATACAGAAATTTTCTCTGGACGGTCTGCGCTGTGCCAGAGATACCGGCATACAGAAGACAGATATGCTTTGTCGGTGGAAAAGCGGCAACGACTACCTATATGTGGCGGTGATTGTCTATTTCGGCAGAAATCAGGCCACGAAGGATCATGTCGTGCTGGCGCTGCAGGATGTGGATAAGCGTGTGCGTCAGGAACAGGCGCTCTCTCAGAGAGATATGCAGATGGCGGCTATACTGAAATCCAGGTTCAATGTGATGACTACCATTCATCTGGACACGGACCAGTGTGAGCGATTCTGGTTTAATGAAAGCGCGGAGCCGCAGAATGCCGGTAAGGGGAAATATACCGCATATTACCAGAAAGCGCTGGAGAACTCTGTCTGGCCGGAGGATGTGGATCAGTTCCGGGAATGCATGAGCCCGGAGCATATACGGGAACGCGCGGAAAACACGCAGGATTATTCGGAGGAAATCTGCCGGTATCGTCTGAACAGACCGGAGGTTCAGTGGCTGGAGCAGCATATTACCTACATACGCAGAGGCAGTCAGGTGATGGTGAATATTCTGGGCCGGGATATTACCAGGGAAAAGCTTCAGGAAGAGACGCGGCTGAAAAAAGCCCAGGAACAGGCCAATATTATCGGCAGTCTGAGCAGCATGTTTTTTGCCACTTATTATGGGGACCTGGAACAGCAGCTGTTCCGCAGCGTGACCCAGCGTGGAGAAGTGGAAAAGCTTCTGGGCAGCGGGTCGGACTATATGACGGCTCTGCGTACCTATGCGGAAAATTTTGTGCATCCGGAGGACAGAGCGGACTATCTCTGTACCATGAGCGTCCGGAATCTGAGGCAGGTGCTGGGACCGGAACAGCCTTTTGTAACCTTTGCCTACCGCAAGCAGCCCCGGAAAGAGGACAGGGATGCGGAAGATTACGGCTGGATAAGGGCCACTGCCGTGATGACTCAGGCCGATAAAGACGGCAGAGCCAGAGGAATCGTCTATGTGGCCCAGGATGTGACGGAGAGCAAACAGAAGGAAATGCGGGAGCAGCGGGCCATTGAAGCGGCCTGTGCCGCGGCCAACCATGCCAATGCCTCTAAAAGCGAGTTCCTTTCCAGAATGAGCCATAATATTCGTACGCCTATGAACGGGATCATTGGGATGACCAGAATTGCGTCCGAACATATGGAGGACGAGGAGCGTGTCAGAGACTGTCTGGGGAAAATTATGGATTCCAGCGACAATCTGCTTTCTCAGGTCAATGAGATCCTTGATCTGAGCGAGATTGAGTCGGGCAATGTGGATCTGGTGGCGGATGAGTTCCGGCTGTCCGACCTGATTCAGGATGCGGCCGATACCATGCTTCTCGACATTCAGGAAAAGGGGCTGACCCTGAAAATCAATCCGGTGCAGGTAAAGCATGAAAATGTCATCGGAGATCAGAGCCGTCTGAGCCAGGTGTTCTTACACATTATGGGAAATTCCGTGAAATATACGCCTGCCGGAGGAACACTGGAATTGTCTCTGATAGAAAGGGACACCACGAAGCACGGCTGCAGTTCTTATGATTTTGTCTTTGAGGACAATGGTATCGGCATGGACGAAGCTTTTGTGCCGCACATTTTTGAACCCTTCAGCCGGGCAGCGAATCAGAGCGGAGGCGAAGAGGCGGGAACCGGTCTGGGAATGACCATCGCGCAGAACATTGTACGCATGATGGGGGGCGGCATCAGTGTGGAAAGTGAGCCGGGCAGAGGCACAAGAGTCACTGTGACACTGCTGCTGAAACGCCAGAGCGACGGAGGGCCGGAGGAGGCACAGGCAGAACAGGTGGAAACGGTTTCTTCGGACGAACTTTTCCGGGGATACAGGGTGCTGGTAGTGGAGGACAATGAAATCAATCAGGAAATTGCCATGGAAATTATCGGTGCCACCGGTGCGATGGTGGAGTGTGCTTCGGATGGGATGGAAGGGCTGAGACGCTTCGAGATGATGCCGGAAGGTTATTTCAATATGATTTTCATGGATATTCAGATGCCTGTAATGAATGGTTACGAGGCGACCCGTGCTATCCGCAAGCTCCCGAGAAACGATGCGCTGTCCATTCCCATTGTGGCCCTGTCGGCCAATACTTTTGCCGAGGATGTGGCGGCCAGCCGGGAGGCAGGTATGAATGGGCATATGAAGAAGCCGCTGGAGGTTCCGCAGTTGATTGCGGAGATGGGACGGTGGATGAACGCGGGGTAATTTCGCGTTTAATTCACAAGGGACTTGGGATTCCTACAAGGACCTTCAAGGTCCTGAGGCCAAAGGCGAATTACCACCAATGGCCAACCCAGGGTCTGTCGCCAGAGACTGGGGTTCTTGCGATGACCAATAGGGGCTTGCCGCCTGAGACCGGGATGCCTGCAATGACTGACAGGGGGCTCTCACCTAACGCAAAGGGACGGCGGAGGAGGGGAGGGAGGTTCTTTCCTCGGCGGGGGTAACGCGGCGATGAACTAACTGCCAACATTGACTAGGGCGCGAAA
>JAAWLQ010000467.1 GCA_022797995.1 Lachnospiraceae bacterium | reverse complement strand
CATAGCCACTCTTCTGGCTGAACGCGGACTCAGCATCAAAAATATCGGCATCACACATAACAGGGAGTTTGACGACGGTGTGCTGAAGGTGGAATTCTACACAGAAGATTCCATGACAGAGGCAGTGAAGCTTCTGAAAGAGAAGGATTACTCCGTTAACATACGTATCTGACCGGGAGGCTGCTGCCTCCCGGCTTCAGTTCCGACAGTTCAAAGGCCTTTTCTGTGCTTTCTTCTCCGGTGTCTTCCATACAGTGCCGCCACACAGATGCAGAACAGTACGCCGAAAGCGCCCCCGCAGGTATCCAGCAGCACGTCGGCCACACTGGCATATCTTCCCGGCACAAAATACTGATGAAACTCATCGGCGGCCGCGGAGACGAATACCCACCCGACGGTCAGCAGCACCAGAGCTTTCCCACGCCGCATCCACTGGCTCCACAATGTATATACCAATATGCCCATGCAGGCATATTCCGAAAAATGCGCAAGCTTTCTCACGGGATGTTCAAAATATTCCGCAAGTCCCGCCATTCTGATATCGCTCCAGTTTGCTCCTGAAAGGATATTTATGAATTCCACGCATTTCTCCGTCACCATTCTGCTCAGCGAACCTGACTGCTCACTGTCCTGGGCGGAAAAACGGAAAATAAAATAATACAATGTTCCCAGCAGAATGGAAATAATTCCTGTCAAAAGGGACTTCCGCAGAAGTCCCTCCTTTTTCTTAATTGTCATTTACTGTCTGATAAACCTCGATTCTTGCAGAATCCATTTCCGGCATACCGATAAAGATTGCTCCGTATCCGTATGTGCCTCCCTTCAGCTCGATTCTCACAATCTGTAAAAACGCATGTATGACTTCCTTCGTCCAGATGGTCAGATATGCTTCATATACTTCCCCGATCTGCAGGGCTTCACTGCAGTCAAATCCGATACCATTCTTGGACACATCCATAATATTAATCGTTACTTCGTTCCCCTTATTGCCGTCAAGTCTCTTGATTACAAGTTTGGACGGCATATCCGTTCTTTTCGTTTTTCTTCTATCCTGCTGCATAATCTCTACCTCTCTTTATCGGCGAAGTCGGCCCAGCCGAATGCTCTGAATAAAACTCATTCTGTATCCGGCCTTTCCCGCTCTGAATACAATTATTATATCATTTCTCAACGCATATCTCAAGACATCTTTTTTCCGTCATGAAATTATCATTGCGTCGCCAAAACTGAAAAATCTATATCGCTCTCTGACGGCCTCCCCATAGGCATTCAGCACATTTTCCCGGCCTGCCAGAGCGGACACCAGCATCACAAGAGTGGATTCCGGCAGATGGAAATTCGTAATCAGCGCGTCCAGCACCCGAAAGCGATACCCCGGATAAATGAAAATATCTGTGACGCCGCTGCCGGCCTTTACCACTCCATCCTCGTCGGCGGCACTCTCCAGCGTACGGCAGCTTGTGGTCCCCACACAGACAATGCGTCCGCCTTCCGCTTTGGTCCGGTTAATAAGCGCCGCGGTTTCTTCCGGCACCTGAAAATACTCCGAATGCATATGATGCTCCAGCACATTGTCCTCTTTTACCGGTCGGAATGTCCCCAGGCCCACATGAAGCGTGACAAAAGCGATATTTATCCCCTTTTCCTGAAGCTGTGCCAGGAGCTCCCGGGTAAAATGAAGGCCGGCGGTAGGCGCCGCCGCGGAGCCCTCATATCTGGCGTAAACCGTCTGATAGCGGTTCTTATCCTGAAGTTTATGGGTAATATAAGGGGGGAGAGGCATTTCACCCAGTCGGTCCAGCACTTCCTCGAAAATTCCTTCATAGGTAAAACGAATCCGACGGTTTCCCTCTTCCACCACTTCCAGGACCTCCGCCTGCAGCAGTCCCTCCCCAAAGGAAAGCCTGGCCCCGGGGCGACATTTTTTCCCCGGTTTTACCAGAGTCTCCCAGACATCACCCTCCAGTCGTTTCAGCAGAAGCACCTCCACATGGGCGCCGGTGTCCTCCCGCACACCCAGAAGCCTTGCCGGTATGACCCTGGTATTGTTCAGCACCAGGCAGTCTCCGGGCCTCAGGAACTCCCCGATATCCCGAAACACATGATGGGACACCGCCCCGGTATGTTTATCCAGCGCCAGAAGTCTGGAGGACGAGCGGTCCTCCAGCGGATCCTGTGCGATCAGTTCCCGGGGCAGATCAAAATAATAGTCTGATTTTGGCATTACGCCGTTCATTACATTGATGCTCCTTCCGCAAACGCCATATAACCGCGATAAGTCTCGTACACATCGGCCTTACTTGTGGCCTCCCAGGGAGCATGCATATTCAGAACAGCCACTCCGCTGTCAATCACATTCATTCCGTACAGAGCCAGAATATAAGCGATGGTTCCGCCGCCGCCCACATCCACTTTGCCAAGCTCGGCTGTCTGGTACATAATTCCCTTATCATCCAGTACCCTGCGCAGATGGGCAATGTACTCCGCATTGGCATCATTGGATCCCGATTTCCCCCTGGAGCCGGTAAATTTGTTGAATACCATACCCTTTCCAAGGTATGCGGCATTTTTCTTCTCAAAGCAGGAAGCATAGGAAGGGTCATACCCTGCGCTGACGTCCGAGGAGAGCATGCAGCTGCGGGCAAGGCATCTGCGCAGGTTCAGTTCGCTGTATTCGCCGCTTAAGTTCATCAGCTCTGCCACCGCATTTTCGAAGAAGCGGGACTGCATACCTGTGGCGCCCACGGAGCCGATTTCTTCCTTGTCCACCAGGATACAGCAGACTGTTCTCTCTGTCTCCTTTACATCCAGCATTGCACGCATGGAAGTATAGGCACAGACTCTGTCATCCTGTCCATAGGCCAGAATCATACTGCGGTCAAATCCGGCCTCTCTTGCCTTTCCGGCAGGGACAATCTCCAGCTCGGCGGAAAGGAAATCCTCTTCCTCGATGTCATAGGTCTCCTTCAGGATATCCAGAATGCCTGCCTTTACGGCTTCCTTTGCCTTTTCCTTCTTCCCGTCTTCGGCCTTATCCTTCTCATCGGCGCCGAGCACAATGGGTCTGCTTCCCACGATCAGATCCAGCGCCTCTCCCTCTATCACTTTGGAAGCCTTTTTCTCCATCTGTTCTCCCGCCAGATGAATCAGCAGATCAGATACGAAAAAGACGGGATCGTCCTCATTTTCTCCCACATTCAGCTCCACCGTGGTGCCATCCTTTTTCACCACCACACCGTGGATGGCCAGCGGCAGAGCCACCCACTGATATTTCTTCACACCGCCGTAATAATG
>JAAWLQ010000466.1 GCA_022797995.1 Lachnospiraceae bacterium | reverse complement strand
CCTGGGCATCCGGGACGGCCTGGTGGTCATCACCAAGTGCGACATGGTGGAGCCGGATTGGGTCGAGATGGTCAAAGAGCCGGCCCCAGATGCCCCCGCTTCCGATTGCATACAGTCCCTGGAGGGTCTGGAAGCCCGTGTCCATGGAATCGCTCTCCGGGTCCAGCCAGGCCAGAATACGGCCGAAGCGGAAATTCTCCGGATCCCCGTCCGCCGCGGCTGACACCGCCAGAAAGACGGCCAGCGCCGCCACCGCAATGACAAGCAGTGCCATGATGATGAACTTCTTGTAATCGGGACTTGCCACAAATACCATCAGTACCGCGATGGCCAGAATAATGATGGCAGAGCTCAGATTACTTGTGATGAGGTAAATCTCCAGCGCCGCGGGAAGCGGAAGCGCCACCATGATGATAAATCCCTTCATGGTCCGGACCGCCTTTCCCATCTTGCAGACCATCACCGCCAGGAACAGAATCAGACACAGCTTCGCCACCTCTGCCGGCTGAAGATTCAGGCCGATCCCGGGAATCCGAATCCATCGCGTGGCTCCGTGAGACGCCACGCCTAAAGGCGTCTTCACCAGGGGCACAATGGCCATCGCCACCAGATACCCCGGCAGCGCAAAGCGTTCCCAGAAATGATAGGGAATATTGGCCACCACAATCATCATCACCAGTCCGATAATAATGGCTGTCAACTGCTTCTTCAGATAATACGCCGCATCCTCGAAGTTCTGAAACGCTGTGTAGGAGCTGGCGGAATATATCATTACCAGTCCGAAACCCAGCAGAAACAGCACAATAAACAGAAGACTGTAGTCAAAAAAATATTCGGATTGTTCTTTTCTCTTTCTTTTTGTTTTTGCCCTTACAGCCATATGTGCTCCCAACTTTTCTAATTCAGCCCCCTCACATATTCTTTAAAAAGGTTTCCACGCACTTCATAATTCGGGAACATACCCCAGCTGGCACAGGCCGGCGACAGGAGCACCGCGTCTCCCTCCTCCGCAAGACTGGTGCACAATTTCAGGCATTCCTCGAAAGTATCCGCGAACCGAATCCTGTCAAAGCCGTGTTTCCTGGCACATTCCGCAATCTTTTCCCTGGTCTGGCCGATCAGCACAAGCCATTTTACCTTTGTGCCGAAGCTCTCAATCCATTCGTCGTATTCGCTTTCCTTGTCATATCCCCCGCCGATCAGCACGGTGGGTCGGTCCATTGCCCGGATTCCCTGAATGGCCGCATCCGGATTGGTTCCCTTGGAATCATTGTAGTAATCCACGCCTCCTTTGGAAGCCACGAACTCGATCCGATGCTCCACCGCGTGAAAGGTTCTGATAACGGAGAGAATAGTCTCCATCGGCACGCCCATCCCCTGGGCCACCGCAATTGCGGCCATGACATTCTCCACATTGCACAGTCCCACCAGATTCATGTCCTCATGGATATCCAGAAGTACTGTCTCCTGTCCGTCCACGGCTCTGATCACTTTCTCTCCCCTGAGATAATAACCGTTTTCCAGTTTATGTACGGAAGAAAAATATACTGTCTTCGCCGGGCATCTCTCTCCGAAGCTCCTTGTATATTCATTCTCATAATTCAGAACACAGATATCGTCCTTCGTCTGGTTCAGTGTGATATTTTCCTTTGCCGCCACATAGGCTTCCATGGTGTGGTGGCGGTTTAAATGGTCGGGCGTAATATTCAGAATCGCCGACACTGCCGGGTGGAACTCCAGTATGGTCTCCAGCTGAAAGGAGCTGATCTCCCCCACCGTCACTGTGTCCTCCGAGGTCTTCAGGCATTCCGAAGTATAGGAATTCCCGATATTGCCCACCACAAAGGTCCTCTCCTCCCCCAGATGGGCCTTCATGATCTCTCCCACCAGGGTAGTGGTCGTGGTCTTGCCGTTGGTACCTGTGATCGCCGCAACGCGTCCCTTCTCCTTCCGGAATCCCAGCTCGATCTCCCCGATTACGTCGGCTCCGTTCTCCCGGAGCGCCTTCACAAGAGGGATATCCACCGGCACCCCCGGGCTTAAGACAACTGTTTGGGTCTCCTTTACGACGGATTCCGGCAGCCTGCCCGCAATGCATACCGTCCGGCTCCCCTTCGGAAGCAGCGACCGCATTTTCTCTTCCGTCAGATTTTCATTGCTGTCATACAGTACAACCTCCGCTCCCATCTGTTCCAGAAGCCCCGCGGAGCCCACTCCGCTGATACCGGAGCCGATAACAAGGAACCTTGTTCCTCGGAACTGCGTCCCCAGGCTTTTTTCTCCAGCTTTCATTCTCACTCATCCTTCTTTCCGGAGCTGCCGCAGCGAATTCCTCCCCGGAATCCCCCTGTACGTCAGGCTCCTTATCCCGCATCCGCCGCGGAATTTATTTCCTGTTCTTCCGCTGAATTTGTTCCGCATTCATCTGCAATATCCCGCGTGAACGCGCCAAAAATTATCCAAAACAGTATTATAAGCGGTTCATAACATATTCAGCGCGGCCAGACACATCAGCGCCGTGATAATGGTAAACAATGCCGTAACTCTGGTTTCGGACCATCCGCAGAGTTCAAAATGATGGTGCAGCGGCGCCATTTTAAAAATTCTTTTTCCCCCGCTTATCCGGTAAAAGCCTACCTGCAATATCACGGAAAACACTTCCGCCAGATAAATCACGCCCACAATGGCTATGTACAGGGGCATCTGCATCATATAGGCACAGCCGGCCACAAAGCCTCCAAGCGCCAGCGAACCGGTGTCTCCCATGAACACCCGGGCCGGATGCACGTTAAAGAGCAGAAAACCCAGGAGCGCTCCCACCGCCGCACAGGTAACCGGTTCTATTCCCGAAGCCGTCCCTATGGCCACCACGGAGAAAAAGACCGCCACCATCAGGGTCACACTGCCTGCCAGACCGTCCAGACCGTCCGTAAAATTTGTTCCGTTGGCTGTCCCCAGCACGATAAAGAACAGTATCGGAATATTCCAGACACCGAAATCCAGATATCTGTCCGGAAAGCAGGGAATCTTCATTGCAAGGCTCACATCCGTATAACGAAGCAGATACCATGTGAAAATCCCTGTGACACTCAGCTGTCCGAAGAGCTTCTGCCAGGGGGTGAGTCCCATGGAACGTCTGCACACTACCTTTATGTAATCATCCATCAGCCCTACAAGTCCGAACCCTACGGTCAGGAAAAGTACCGGTGCCACCCCGGGATAGTCATCCACAAAAATCAGGGAGGTGGCCGCCACACTGGCCAGAATCAGGATACCGCCCATGGTAGGCGTACC
>JAAWLQ010000465.1 GCA_022797995.1 Lachnospiraceae bacterium | reverse complement strand
TTCACGGTAATTCCCTGATTCCGGTCCTCCCTGCCCTCCATGCTGGAAAATGCTGTGTCGATCTGCTCCCACAGCTGCCTGCTCCAGTCCTCAAAACGGCAAAAACAGGACTGGTTTCTCCAGTCCAGCGGCTCCGAGCGAAGCTCCTCCGCCCCGCCTCCCGGAAGCAGGTCTGTCAGCAGATAATGAATTCTATAGCTGACTTCCTGCAGGAACACCAGATTCAGCCTGCTCTCCCTCACAGCCTCTCTCAGCCTCTCATACGCCTCCTTCAAAGCGTTTCTGTCCCGGTCCGCCAGAGCCCGCTTCATCTGTTCCAGATATTCTTCCTCCCCTTCCAGCCGTCTGTCCGGTAATTCTGCTCCCGGAACCGAATTTTCCTGCAGAGAATTACCCCCCCAGAATACTTCTGTCATCATCTGATACAGATGCATATCAAAATCATTCCGAAAGCTCCCCTCTCCTTCTCTGAACAGAATCCCGTCAAACAGCAGAGCACATTCTATTCCCGTCTTCTTCAGGTTATGCAGAAGATGCCTTCCAAACAGGGTGACACTGTACTGATATTCCTCCAGGGCTTTCGGAACCATCAGATAGCTCAGAACACTGCCCCGGCTCCTGCAGAAAGCACTTTCACCGCCGTGCAGTTTCTTTTCAATCAGCCCACGCACCTCTCCATAAGCCTCCTCCTGAGCTCCTCTGTCATCCAGGACCACACAGTGCATCATGCGACATCCCTCAAAGGGAGTCCGGTCTCCGTCCCCGCTGTGGTACAGCTGTATCACAGCACGCACCTGTTCCCTGATATCCTCCTTTTTCGTCAGCCTTCCCTTTTCCATCAGAGACGCGGCAAGCTCCCGCAAAATAGAACCCACCTCTTCCTCATCCACCGGCTTTGTGAGATAGGCCCTGACACCATATCGGATTGCCGTTCTGGCATACTCAAAGTCACTGTATCCCGACAGCATAACCACACAGGGCATGTCCGCCTCCTGGTTTTTCAGCGCCTCCAGAAAAGCCAGCCCGTCCATCACCGGCATGCAGACATCCAGAAATATCACCTCCGGCCTGCAATGGGCCCATTTCTCCAGGGCATCCTGTCCGTTTTTTGCCGTGGCACACACTTTAAATCCATAGGCTTCAAAATCAATGAGAGCCGGCAGATTGTCCCGAATCGCCTTCTCATCATCTACAATCATAAGTGGAAACATAAGTATATTTATAGTCGCTGTGCGACCGACTCCTCTCTATATTTGGCCGGAATTCGGATGGTGCAGACTGTTCCCTCCCCGGGAATGCTGTCGATATCGAAGCGGAAATTCTCCTGATAATACAGAACCAGCCGTCGATAAATGTTCCAAAGGCCCACACTTTTTCCCGCCGACGCTTCTCCATTGAGCATCGCTTTCAGCTCTCTGAGCTTTTCCGGGGACATGCCTCCTCCGTTGTCCTCTACCTTCAGCTTCAGCCAGCCCTCTTCCACGGAAGCCTCCACCCGCACCTTTCTGTCTGTGGAAACCGCCTCCACACCATGGACACAGGCGTTTTCCGCCAGGGGCTGCAGCGTCATTTTGGGAATCAGACATGCATACGCCTGCTCCTCCACACGAATTTCATAGGAGAATTCATCCTCAAACCGGTAATTTTGTATGTGAAAGAACTCATCCAGGAATCCGATTTCCTCTCTCAGTGTAATGATATTATCCTGCCAGTCCAGAATATTCCGGAACATTTTCGCCATATACTTGATCATGCCCGCGGTCTCCCGCTCTCCCTTGATCATGGCTTTCAGCCGGATACTCTCCAGGGCATTGAACATAAAGTGGGGATTTACCTGGGCCTGCAGCGCCAGCAGCTTTGCCTGGTTGGTTTCCTTCTCCAGCTCCGCCTGAGAAATCCGCGCCTCATATTCCCTTTCAATCAGGTCCTGGAGCTGCTCGCTCATGTGGTTCAGACTTTTCTCCAGAATGGTAAATTCATCCCGGCTTCCTTCCTCCGGCACAGTGCGGACAAAGTTGCCCTGTGCGATTTCCTCCGACTGCTCCACCAGCCTGCGCAGCCTTCTGTTGATGCTTCCCGCCACCGCCCACACGCAAACAAGAGCAAACAGCATGCATACCAGGGTGATACTCCCGGAAAGCCGCCTGCTCTGTCTGAATTCTTCCGAAATCATTTTCGGATCATAAATTCCGTACAACATCACGGGAAAGTTCTGAATTTTCCTGCTGAGGACCAGTTTGCCGTCCTTTTCTTCCTCCTCCGCGTTAAAGCTCTCCATTTCCCCTCTGTTGCTGTACTGTTTCGCCGCCGCGAACACTCTCCCGTTGCTGTCTGTGAGCAGCATGTTGTCAAAGAGATTGCTCTCCAGCAGAATTTCTTCCATGCGCTCCAGATTCAGGTCAATCCGCAGCAGCTTCCGATATCCGGAATACTGTCTGTAGTGATTCAGCTCATACAGAACGCTGACGCTTCGGCTGTCAGAGACCTTCTGAAATTGCACATCCTCATGGGCAACCCGGAACAGGACATTTCCATCCGTGCCCAGAGGCAGGACATTGAGATAGGAAAGTGTCTCCCCCAATGTCCCGTCCTTCGGGTCCGTTATCTTTCTGACATAGGAACTGTTGAACAGGGTATTATTATCCGTATAGGCCATGGCGCTTTTCACCTGAGACAGATAGATACTGCTCTCCGTAAACAGTCTGCGCAGCTCTTCCTGATATTGAATCAGATATTCCAGATCCCTGCCGTATTCAAGGTCCAGATACCGGTACAGCATTTCGTTATTGTAGTAGCTGCCTGCCAGAGACAATATGCCTCCCAGCTCGCCGGTTATCTTTTCCGTCTTATCATCCAGCGCCTCGTCAATTTTCTCCAGCATTTCTTTCTGAATATTCGCCTCTGTCTGCCGGTAGTAGACCACATTCTGAATCAGCATCGGAATCATCACGCCGCACAGAAAAAGAATCAGTATTTTCTGCAGAAAGCTGTAACGCCTGGTCATCTGGAAGCGGAAATGCTGTCTCTCATGCATTCCATGAGGAAAGCTTTAAAAGGCGTCTCTTCCGTCTTCTGTGCCACAGGACCGTCCGCGGTGAATTTCATGGCGCAGTGCTCCGCTCCATTATAGGGAAGCCACTGGGGCATGGGTGTTCCGTCCGCATCCTCCCCGTTGGGATTTCCTGTCTTGATAAAGTTGGCCCAGTAATTGCACATCTGTCTGGCCAGGTCATAATGTCTTCCCACAAAAGGACGCCAGCATTTGGCCAGGGTCTCAAAGAAAAACCACAGATC
>JAAWLQ010000464.1 GCA_022797995.1 Lachnospiraceae bacterium | reverse complement strand
CAGCACTTCTCCAAAAGCTTTTCCACGCTTACCAGCTTGACGCAGAGAACGAATATATCCGCGGCCAGTTCCAGCTCTTCCTGGGAAGGAAACGTAGGCGCGATTCGAATATTGCTGTCTTTGGGATCCTTTCCGTAAGGATAAGTTGCCCCCGCACTGGTAAGTGTGACACCCGCTTCCTTGCACTTTGCCACAATCGCCTTCGCACAGCCTTCCATTGCCTCAAAGGAAATAAAGTAACCGCCGTTGGGATTCGTCCATTGGCCGATACCCTTGCCTGAAAGCTCTCTGTCAAGCACCTCCAGAACCGCCTCAAACTTGGAGCGCATCTGCACCGCATGCTTTTTCATATGCCGGACAATTCCATCGATATCTTTGAAATAGCGCACATGACGAAGCTGATTAATCTTGTCATAGCCGATGGTCATGATAGAAAGGCTCTTTCTGATCTCGTCCAGATTCGCCTTCGAGGACGCCACCGCGCCCAGGCCTGCTCCCGCGAAGATAATCTTGGAAGTAGAGCAGAATTCATATACCAGATCCGGATTGCCCGCCTGCTCGCACAGCCCCAGAATCTCCGGCAGCTCATCCTGCCGGTCTTCATAGAGATGATGCATTGCATAGGCATTATCCCAGTAAATGCGGAAATCCTTCGCCGCCGGCTTCAGATTAGCCAGCCGGTTCACTGTCTCCTCGGAATAGGTATATCCCTGGGGATTGGAATATTTCGGCACACACCACATTCCCTTGATGCTCTCGTCCCGGGCCACCAGCTTCTCCACCATATCCATATCCGGTCCCTGAGGTGTCATAGGCACATTGATCATCTCAATTCCGAAATGCTCCGTAATTGCAAAATGTCTGTCATATCCGGGCACCGGACATAAGAATTTCACTTTATCCAGCTTACACCAGGGAGTACAGCCTCCGACGCCGTGGGTCATGGAGCGGGAAACCGTATCATACATAATGGCCAGACTCCCGTTTCCGCATACGATTACATGATCTGCCGAAACACCCATGATATCGCCCAGCAGCTTTCTGGCTTCCGGAATGCCGTCCACGATACCGTAATTGCGCACATCCACGCCTGCCTCTGTCTTCATATAACTGCCGGAATTCAATGTGTCCATAAAGTCCATTGCCATATCCAGCTGTGATACGGAGGGCTTCCCTCTGGACATATCCAGTTTCAGCCCTTTGGCCTTCTCTTCCTCGAATTCCTTTTCCAACTGCGCTTTCAATGTCAACAATTCTTCTCTGCCAAGCTCCTGATACGCTTTCATCTCTTCCTCCATCTCGGGCACTGTCAGCCATATAACTTTATTTTACAGCGGTTCCGCCCGCACTGTTCCTGCCTGCTTCTTCAAACCGCCATAATTTTGATTACATGTATCATCGTATACAATCATGCACTTGCATTATCATACTATAATTTCCTTTCTGACACAATAGAAAAAATAACAAATTTAAATCTGAAATCCCCGGCCTGTTAAGTGAAAATGCATAGACAAAAACAGCGAAAAATCACATTTCTGCGATTTTTCGCCATCTTATCTGACTTATTCACTTTTTGCAGAGATTTCACTTTTCTTCAAATCTCCACAAGATTATTTTGCGTAATCGATTACCCGGCTTTCGCGGATAACGTTTACCTTAATCTGTCCGGGATATTCCAGTTCAGCTTCAATCTGTTTGGAAATATCACGCGCCAACAGAACCATATCGGTATCCGAAATCTGCTCCGGCACTACCATTACACGAACTTCCCGTCCTGCCTGAATAGCAAAAGATTTGTCTACACCCTTGAAATTGTTTGTTATTTCCTCTAATTTTGTCAATCTGCTGGTATAAGTCTCCAGCGTCTCCCTTCTGGCTCCCGGTCTCGCTGCGGATATGGTATCTGCAGCCTGTACAATACAGGAAATCAGCGAAGTGGGCTCCACGTCTCCATGGTGGGATTCCACCGCATTGATTACCGTCGCATTCTCTTTATACCTTCTGCAGAGCTCTACGCCCAGCTGAATATGAGACCCCTCCATTTCATGGTCAACAGACTTACCAATATCATGGAGCAAACCGGCTCGTTTCGCAATCCTGATGTCCAGTCCCAGCTCCGCGGCCAGCAGACCTGACAGCTGAGCCACCTCGATAGAATGCTTCAATGCATTCTGACCATAGCTGGTCCGGAATTTCATTTTACCCAGTAATCTGATAAGTTCGGGGTGAATACCATGTACACCGACTTCCAGTGTCGCGGCTTCTCCCTCCTCCTTTATCATCACTTCCACTTCTTTCTGCGCCTTCTCCACCATCTCTTCGATCCTGGCCGGATGGATACGTCCATCCACGATCAGGCGCTCTAAGGCAATCCTCGCCACTTCTCTTCTCACCGGGTCAAAACCCGACAGCACCACTGCCTCCGGGGTATCGTCAATAATCAGTTCTACCCCTGTCATTGTCTCCAATGTGCGGATATTCCGGCCTTCCCGTCCAATGATCCGGCCCTTCATCTCGTCATTGGGAAGCTGTACCACAGAAACCGTAGTCTCTGCCACATGGTCGGCGGCACATCTCTGGATCGCCGTCACCACATACTCCTTTGCCTTCTTCTCAGCCTCTTCCCTGGCCGCCTGCTCTGCCTGTATCTCCAGCGGGTCCGTACTTTGCACCGTGGTGTTCCAGGCTGCGGCGAAGGAATACTGGAGCATCTGGTTTTCCTCCACCGCATTGGCCACCTCCCGCTGATAGGAGGCTTGAAAAAATGCCTGGATCAGCAGATAGCCGCCCGCGCTGAATATGGCCAGCGTAATCAGCATCGTGGAAAAAAAGATTTTCCAGGAAAATTTCATGTATTCCTGTCCTCCAGGCGGTATCCCACCTTGTAAATAGTTACAATCCTCTGCTCTAACCCCACCTTTTTGCGCATCCTCTGTACATGCAGATCCACGGTTCGGCTGTCGCCCATATAAGTGCCGCCCCAGACCCGTTCATAGATCGTCTCCCGGTACAGAGCAATGTTTTTATTGCGCACAAATAAGAGCAGCAGGTCATATTCCTTTTTCGTCAGGCTGATCTCCTGCCCGCCCCGCTTTACCGTACGGGAGACCGTGTCGATGACCAGGTCGTCCAACGTCAGCACAGTCTCCGTTTTATGATAGCGCCGCAGTACCGTCTCCACCCGGGCCAGCAGCTCGATCACCTCAAAAGGCTTCGTCAGATAATCGTCAGCCCCGAGCCGAAGCCCCTTTACCCGGTCGGCTACAGAGGTTTTGGCCGTCAGAAAAATCACCGGAATC
>JAAWLQ010000463.1 GCA_022797995.1 Lachnospiraceae bacterium | reverse complement strand
TGAAGATATGCCGGAGGGATTTGTGCTGTATTACACAAATCAATGCCCTTTTACGGCAAAGTATGTACCGATACTGGAGGAGATGGCAAAGGCCAGGAATGCAGTGTTTCGGTCCGTACATATCCAGAACAGAGAGGATGCGCAGAATGCTCCTTCGCCCTTTACCACCTTTTCCCTTTTCCATGACGGGCAGCTTGTGACCCATGAAATCCTGTCGGAGAAGAAATTTGATAAAATCTTAGCGGATAAGGGACTGTGAAAATGCAGCATTTTTATAACGAGAGCATCGCATACAATCAGTATTTTAGGAGAATAAAAGGAGAAAAAATGATTCGATTTGTGAGACCGACAGAGGAAGTGAAGGAACAGGCAGCAGCATTCAAGCAGGAGTTTTTCGATCATGGGGAATTCGTCATTAACGGAAGTGAGTTATTTGACAAAACGGATGATTATAACGAATGGTGCAGATCCGTAGACGCAAACACGAAAGAGGAAACTGTAAACCCGGATTGGGTTATAACGGACACATTCTTTGCCGTGGACGATCAGGATAGAATTGTGGGAATCATCGATTTAAGGCATACGCTGAACGACTTTCTGAAAGATATGGGCAACTGTGGTTACAGCGTTCGGCCGTCGGAAAGAAGAAAAGGCTTTGCTACGGAAATGCTGCGGCAGTTATTGGAGGTTGCAGAGAAGGCCGGGATGACCGAGCTGTATCTTTCCGTGGAGAGGAAGAATGAACCTTCGGTAAAAACAATCATCCGGAATGGCGGAGTCTATGAGCGAAGTTTTGAGTATGACGGGGAACAGGCAGATATTTACAGGATCGCTCTGTCGGAATAGCCATACTGGTACAACGGATACGGCAGAGCTGCAAGCTGCCTGGGGAGAAGAATGATAGGATTAAAAAGAGGAAGCGTGGAGCTTTTATCCCATCAGGAGCAGCTTATAGAGACAGCTGCAGGATACATAGAGAAAACAAAGAGACGATGAAGGAGGCAAAAAATGCGTCATATTTATATTCGTGGGATTATTGGTCTGATTTGGCTGGTTGCAGCCATTGTATGCGGGGTATCCGGTAATTTCCCGATGATGGGGCTTTACCTGGTGTTGGCAGGTGTGTTCCTGTACTCCGCATATGCGACATGGAAAAAAGAGAAGGACGGCAAAGGGGGGAGGTAAGATGGGAGAAACGCTCCTGACTGTTCAAAACTTGAGTGCGTGGTACAATGTTGATAAGATTATCCTTTCGGATTTTTCTTTTTCGCTGGCGGAGCATGAAGTGGCAGGCCTGATCGGGCTGAACGGGGCCGGGAAAACCACATTTCTGAAGGTGCTTTCCGGCCTGCTCCCGACCTTTCGTTCAGACAGTATTTGCTTTTGTGGCGTTCCTGTGGATTTTCGGAAACAGGATTTTAAGCTTTGCCGCTATACGGTGTTTGCCGAGGACAATTCCTTTTCGTATTTTACCTTCCGGGAATATCTGGCCTATGTATGCGCCGCCTATGGGAAGGGTGTGCCGGATGTATCGGATCTGGTACATGGTTTCCATTTTGAAGAATATACAGATACTCTGTTACGGGAGCTGTCAACCGGGAACCGGAAAAAAGCATTTCTGATCACGGCTTTTGCCCTGAAACCCAGACTGCTCCTCCTGGACGAGCCGGTTAATGGTCTGGATTTCCAGAGCACGGAATATCTGTACCAGCAGATGTTGGGCTATAAAGAGTATGGGACTGTGCTGTTTTCTTCCCATATCCTGGAGAGTATTACGCTGACCTCTGACCGGGTATTTGTCCTGGAGGGCGGTAAGATCCGGCAGACATTTGAAGGCGGGCAAGTAGGTGCCGCGGATATCCGGGAGGCTCTGCATGATGAAAATGACAGGTAAAGCTTTTGCCAAAAAACTGTTTGGGGCAAAATATGAACGGCTCTCCCGGACACTTTTGATGGATGTGATCATATTTTGGGGGCTGTATATCGCAGGTTTTCAGGTGCAGGTTGCGGCCTCTGTGCGGATCCTGATGATCAGCGCCTTTACTGCAGGCGTGATGTGGCAGGCTCTTTCTTCCAGAGATAACGCTGTGGAACTGAAACATATGCTGATGTTGCCGCAGCATGGCCGGGGATTTGTATTCTCCTATATAGCTGCGCTGGGAGCCTACACGGTTCTTACAAAGACAGGGCTGCTTCTGGCGGTTCTTCTGGCTGTTTCCGCATGGAAGCCTATAGAGATGATAGGAATGGCCATCAGTATGCTTCATGCGGTCCTTATGGCTGCCGCAATCTATTCCCTGAGAAAATATTGGTATGCGGGCGGGCTCTGGGCCACTGCCATAGTGTCCGCCATTCTGTTTTTAAGAAACGAGCTTTTGCTTGACTTGTTGCTGCTTGTAAATGGTTTCGTCGCTATTCTGATTTTGTGGAAGGCAGACGGATACTCATTTTATCAGGGGGAGAGTGAGAAAAGCCATGCTATTAAGCAACGGAAGAGAGGTTCCCTATGGCGGTACTTTTTCCGATATCTGAGCTGCCACAGGAATTATCTGGTCAATACTGCTGTGATGTGGTGCGTAGCCATTGTAATGCCGTATTTTTTGCGAGAAATGGCCGGGCTGTCCGTTGTCCCGGTGGGGTTTGCGATTCTATCCTTAAATACCCCTATTTGTATCCTGCTGTCCTGTGACTGTGACCTGGAGCAGGCAGTCCGTTTCCTGCCCGGGCAGAAACAGCGCTTTTGTATCCCATACTGTCTGTTTATCTTCTGCTGTAATATGGCTGCAGATGCGATATTCCTCTGTAGCTGGCAGATACAAAACGGCGGTGTCACTGTCTTAATGATTGCCGGGGCTGTTTTCTTTGCCCTGCAGAGTGCGGTGCTGTCTGTGTTGCTGGAATGGTTTTATCCCATTCGTGGCTGGAAGATTGAAAGCGACCTGTGGCATCACCCCCGGAAATATGTGGTTCCGGTGGTTATGCTGCTGCTTGCGGGAGCCGCTTGCGTATGGCCGGTACTGCTGTATGTCCTGCTGGTTCTGCTGGCTTTAGAAACCATAGTTTTATTATCCCAACTGGTGGGCCTCCATCCCCATGTCGGTGGCTTCTTTTCTTGAGGAATATGATTTTACGGGGAAGACAATTATACCGTTATGCAGTCATGGCGGGGGATGCTTTGGACAAAGCCTGACCGCGATTGCAAAATTGCATATGGTGTTATGAAGGACTGACTTTTGAAATGGATGTTTTAAAAGTCAGTTTTTACTTGTTTTAGGAGTTGTATTTGTAAAGGATAAGGGATTTTGTTATAAT
>JAAWLQ010000462.1 GCA_022797995.1 Lachnospiraceae bacterium | reverse complement strand
TAAAATAACCCTTTTAATGCTATTTTTTTATGGGGAAGTATGATATAATGACCTTACTTAAGGCAGGAAGCGGCCGAATGGCCATATATCATATGCGGCCTGGGCATATGATATAATGACTTTACTTGAGGCAGGAAACGGCCGAATGGCCATATGTCATGTGCGGCTGGGGCACATGATATGATGACTACATTAATGGAATGATGATCTCATTCAAACTGGCTATATAGAGGATGTTAAAGAATGATGGAAGGCGTACAAAAGAACCAAAGGGAAGAGGCGAAAGAGGCAGAGAAGGCTGAAAAAGAACCGTTGCATCTGAAATGGATTGTCATCTTCGTTGTATTGTTGATAGCAATTCTTGCCGCAGGAATGGTGTACTATAAAAAAGTGGTATATTATCAAACCCGCTTTTTGCCGAATACGAGCATAAACGGCATAGACTGCAGTGATATGGAGACAGCGGAGATAGTCGGGCTGCTGGATGAGCCGATACGGAATTATTCTATGAAGGTTAGCGGAAGGGATTATAGAACGGGCCAGGCCGGGGTAACCATCGGAGAGATTACTTCTGCCGATATTCAGCTGACTTATGAAGACACCGAAGGGGCAGTAACGGAACTGCTGAATCAACAGAAACCATATCGATGGATTTGGGCATATTATGGAGGGGGAAATGACTGCTTTGTGGAACGTAATATTGCTTTTGATGAGGATATGCTGGAATCCGCTGTAAAGTCCTGGGATGCATGCAGGAAAAGCAATATGGTGAAGGCGGAGGATGCCTATATCAGCAGGACTCCCGAACCGGAGGGGTATTATGAGATTGTTCCTGAGACAATGGGAACCGAGTTGGATGTAAATGAGGTGGCCAGGCTGGTGGGAGAGGGTATCCGGGCACAGAAGGATATGATAGACCTTGAAGAGCAGGGATGCTACCGTGAGGCTTCGATCAGACAGGATGACAAAGAGCTGACAGAAACTGTTGAGACGGCAAATCGCTGGCTGAGCACCAGTATCACTTACGACTGGAATGGGACAGAGGTTATACTGGACCATGAGAAAATGGCGGAATGGGTCAGCATTGATGATGGTAAAGTAATTTTAGATGAAGAAGGGGTAGCCGAGTTTGTCAGGGAGCAGGCAGTCGCATATGATACATATGGAAAAACGAAGAATTTTATGACCACATTGGGTGTTGAAATCATTTTGACCAGCCGAAAATATGGCTGGAAGACGGATGTGGAAGGCGAGACAGCGGAGCTGATTCAACTGATACGTCAGGGAAGCACTGTCAAAAGGGAACCCTTATACAGTGTTACAGCCAGGCGAAAAGGCATGGATGATCTGGGAAATTCCTATGTGGAAGCAGACCTGACGAATCAGCATCTGTATTTATATCAGAATGGAGCACTTGTGCTGGAGACGGATTTTGTATCGGGAACCATGGTTTCTTCGTATGACTGTGTGACCCCGGAGGGGATATTCGGCCTGAGCTATAAGACTGTGAATGCCGTGCTGACGGGTGAGACATATCGGACGCCGGTAAGTTACTGGATGCCGTTTTACGGAGATTATGGTATGCATGATGCCAGCTGGAGAAGCGAGTTTGGCGGGGAGATATTCATGACAAACGGTTCCCATGGCTGTATCAACCTCCCGCTGGATATGGCGGCGCAGATTTATCCGTATGTATCAGAGGGCTTTCCGGTCATCTGTTACTATTATGGAGGAGCACCTTATATCGGCATGCTTACGACGCCTGCACAAGAAGCCACAGTGCCCGGGGAAGGCGGCGAATGGCAGGAGCCGGGGGAAGGAATGCCGACTGAGCAGGAGGAGTAATTGTCAGTTGAACAGCTGGAGGAATGACTGGCAGGAGGAGTAATTGCCAGTTGAACAGCCGGAGGTATGACTGATTTCAGGAAGCATTGACAGAAATTTACTGACAGGAAGTATAAATAAAGGAAATGGCAGAAAGAAATGCAAAACAGCGTACGGTAAGACAGGCCAGACGATGGCAGAGGAAAATGGAACGTTTTCGGGAGCGTCAGCGGCAGATCAGGACAAATGCCGCGGATATCCTGGAATCCGGTAATTTCAGGAGAACAAGAGGTTATATCCAGCATGGCAATGTGACGGTCAACGCTCATGTGATGAATGTGGCCAGGTATAGCATTGCTTTAAGCGAGAGTCTGCATATTCCCTGCAGCAGAAGGGAATTGATCAGGGGAGCATTGCTTCATGATTACTTTCTTTATGATTGGCATATTCCGGACCAGGCGAATCCGCACAGGCTTCACGGCTTTTATCATCCGGGAGTGGCTCTGCGGAACGCTTCCAGAGAATATGATCTGACAGAAAAGGAAAGAAATATTATCAGAAGGCATATGTGGCCGCTGACGGTGGTGCCGCCCACGTGCAGAGAGGCATGGATTGTTACGGCGGCGGATAAATGGTGTTCTCTGATGGAGACCCTGCATATGCACAGAGGACATGGGATTATACTTCAGAAATTGAGGCAGGACTGAAGGTGGAGCATTTATTTGAAAAGCTGGCTGCGTACAGCGAGAAGGGAATTTATCCCTGTCACATGCCGGGGCATAAAAGGCGGGGCTGGGGAAAGCTTCCCGAAGAATTGTATGAAATAGACATTACGGAGATAGAAGGGTTTGACAATCTGCATCAGCCGGAAGAAATTCTGCTTGAGTTGCAGAGAGAGGCGGCCCGGCTGTACGGCGCGGAGGAAAGTTACTATCTGGTCAATGGGAGCACCGGGGGAATCCTCAGTGCGGTCAGCTGTGCGGTTCCTTTTGGAGGACATATTCTGATGGCCCGCAACTGTCATAAGTCGGCATATCATGCGGCTTATTTGAGACATTTGCAGATGGAGTTCCTGTATCCAGGTATACTATCAGAATATGGTATCACTGATGCGGTGAGTGCCTTAGAGGTAGGGGAAGCTTTGGAGAGGACGCCGGATATTGACGCAGTTTTGATCGTGTCACCTACCTATGAAGGCAGGATTGCAGATGTAGCGGCAATTGCCGGGGTGGCTCATGAAAAGGGAATTCCGCTTATAGTGGATGAAGCACACGGTGCTCATCTGGGGCTGGCGGAGGGATTTCCACAAAACAGCTGTCAGGCAGGTGCGGATCTGGTGATTCACAGTGTGCACAAGACACTTCCGGCGCTGACCCAGGCAGGACTGCTCCATGTGAACGGAAGATTAATTGACCGCGATAAGCTGCGGCGGTTTCTGCGCATTTATCAGACAAGCAGCCCGTCCTATCCGCTGATGGCAAGTATTGACAAT
>JAAWLQ010000461.1 GCA_022797995.1 Lachnospiraceae bacterium | reverse complement strand
GTCATCGGCAGGCTGTTCTCTTTCCTGTATGCGAGTACGCCTCTATAAAGTTTCCGTATCTTTTTCAGTGCGGTATTTCTGATTCCACGGATATTCCTGTCTGACTGTCCGATGCTCTCCGCATACTCCGATGCGGAATAATCATGCAGGAACAGGTAATAGAGCATATTTTTGAGATGGGGCTTCAGTTCCCTCAATATTTCCGATAAATCCGCATCCGTGACAAGTTCGTGCAGCGTTTCCGGGCGGTCAAATATAAAATCAAGGAAATCGCCCGCAAGCAAGAGCTTTCTTAAAACCATATCATAGGAAGGCTTGCCAGATAGATACGTTTCATCTGCTCCCCATTCAAGGGGGATAACGGAACGACCTTTTTCATGATCCCTTTCCTTCCGTTCCCTGTTAGCATCCAGTTTATCCCACCATTTAATGACTTCCCTGAAATCTTCTTCTGTCCTTGCGCTCTCCTCAATGCGCCGGAGGGCAAGCGCACGGGCTTCACGGTGCAGCATATCCCCGTCAGCTTCGGTTATTAAGTTTTGTTCCCTGAACGCTTGAAACTCAGCGTATTTCGGCATTTACACTTCCGTTTTTATAGCCGTTTTTCTCCCATTAGTGAAAGAGTAATTCTTTTTAACCGAATAACGGTTACAAGAAAGGAGAGAGGTTATGGAATACGGATAGGATGCAAAACCGATTACGGAAAACGGAAGCACAGGAAATATTATAAGGGATATGCGTGTGATACGCAAGAAAGGATTGTATGTCAGAAATTATTCCGGCTGACCGTGGAGGGCATGGGACCGTACCAAATCGCAAAGCAGCTTACGGAGGAAAAGATTGAAAAACCGTCTTATTATCAGGCGACCAGACAGAGGGGCAATTATAAGACCATGTGCGATTTTGAAACCCCTTATAACTGGACGGGCGGCTCGGTTGTGCGGATACTGGAAAGACCGGAATATATGGGAGACACCGTGAATTTTCGAAGCCACAAGGAATCCTATAAAGACAAGAAAGCGGTAAAAAATTCCAGTGAGGATATCCTTATTTTCCGTGATACCCATGAGGCAGTCGTAGACCGCAGGACTTGGTACATGGTGCAGGAATTGAGAAAGACCGTGCGCAAGGTTGATGTAGGCGGGGAAGGAAGCCTGCTGACAGGAAAACTTTATTGTGCGGACTGCGGCGGGAAAATGCACTACCGCAGGGGTACAACGAGGGCAGGCAGGGACTGGCGTGGGATTCCAAATGGTGAAGTCCAGCATACATCAGCAGGCTTTAATTGCAGCACTTATAATAGCAGCAGAAAACAGTGCAGGCAGATATGCTGTTCCCATTCCATAAAAGAGGACACGGTAAAGCAGCTTATCCTCGAAACGATACAGTATGCCTTAAAAAGTGTCCGTATGGACGAAGCGGCATTTATAAAAAGTATGCGGAGCGCATCTGAAGTCAGGGACAAAGGTGAGGTGAAAAAGCTGAAAGCAGGCCTTTCCAAAAAAGAGAGACGCTTTGCAGACCTTGACCTGCTGATAAAAAAGGTGTATGAGGACAACGCAATGGGTAAGCTGCCGGATAGACGCTACGAAATGCTTTCTTCCGATTACGAAAAGGAACAGCAGGAGATTGAGGTTTCCATGAGAGAGATTCAGGAAAAACTCATGCAGTTTGAACAAGATACGGACAGGACGGAGGAATTTTTGAGCCTTGTCCATAAGTACACCGACATTCAGGAGCTTACGCCTGCCATCGTTAATGAATTTGTAGACAAGGTTATGGTACACAAAATAGAAAAAACGGACGGAGACCGTGTGCAGGAGATTGAGATTTTCTTAAATTATATTGGAAAAGTGGAGCTTCCGGCGCAGGAACTTTCGGAGGAAGAAATGGCAGACGAGGAAAAGAAACGGAAACGCCGCCAGTACAGGAGGGAATACCAGAAGGCTTACCGAGAGAAGCACAGACTGGAAATCCGCCGTGTGATCGAAGGTGCAAGGGAGGCGGACAAACAGAAGCAGATAGCGGAAGCTGAACGGGCAACAGATGTGCTTTTAAGCATGGATAGCACGGAACAGGTTGCAGTTATGGTATCTGGGGAAAACAAGGTTATTGCAGAGAGCAGACTTCCAACCAAAGAGGAAGTGAAAGCAAAATATGGCAGATAATTTAATGAAAAAAAATGATCTTGTTTGAAAATGAGATTTGGTTTCCAGAGGCTTTCGATAAGGCCACAGGGAAAATGCTGATAACAGATACAAATGGCAAGACAATACGGATTGTAGATTTTGAAGGTGAAGATACAGGCGCCGACGGCGTTTTTGCTTCAGATAATGGTAAATATATTGCTACCATTCAATGGATATCTGGGCAAAGCAGCTGGCGGGTACGAATTTATGATGCGATTGACGGAAATATCGTACATGAGCAAATGATAGAAATTGACGAGGAAAGATATTCTTCAATTGTTTGCAAAGTACATATATTAGAGGAAAGGAATGAGTGCATTGTTGTGGCAGGGAGAGGCCAGCAGACGTTTTTATCTTCCTTTTTCTTTTCATAGGCGGTGAATGGAGGATATGTTAAATTTTTTGAGGATTCTGGCATATGAATGGAAAAAGAATTTCGCAAGGGTATCAATACTGGGTGCTGTTTTCTTGTTGAGCGTGATAAATCTTGGCAATATTTATTACGGATATAGAAGCAATTCATATTTCGCAGATAACAATGGATGGAAGAATGCATATTGGGAATTATATGACCGTTTTTCAGGAACTATAACGTCAGAAAAACTTGCGGATTTGAAAGAACTGTATGTGCCGCTGGCTCAGAAAGTGGCGGATATGACTTTTAACACGTCGATTGATTCAGATTCTATTACTGGAATCAATGGTTATAGTGATTATTTAATGCTGGACAGTTACTATGTTGCCGATATGCAGATGTTTTGCCAATATGCGGAAAATGCGGAAAAAATAGCTATGAAGACAAAAGAAAATGTGGAGTTGTATCATGCATTAGGGAATGCATATCAGGCAAGGGTAAATGTAAAAATCTATGATTTATTTCATGGCCGACGGATAACTTCATTTGCTTACACAGAAGGTTATAAGCGGATGACGGAATACGCTTTTTCATCATGGCTTGTTCTGTTGATATGCCTGTTTGCAGTCTCAGGTATTTTTGCAGGAGAAAAAGAAATACAGATGGATAAATTAACCTGAATTCCCTAAAATAAGTGGTTCTACTTTGAATAGTGGTTCTACTCTCACACCTAAAAAGCTTTAAATATCACATTTTTTACCAAATAAGTTGAAA
>JAAWLQ010000460.1 GCA_022797995.1 Lachnospiraceae bacterium | reverse complement strand
TGGGGCTGATTTTCGATATATTTTCCCCGCGTATAAAAACCCCTGCCGGAAGAAAAAGCCTTCGCAAAAACTTCCGCATTTTCCCTGTGATTGGCTCTGACTTTCTTCTCTGTTATTTTAAAATGGGCGCAAATATCCAAAACTTTCAAAAGCTGTGTATTGGATATGTGCTGTGGAATAAATGCCTTTAACCACCCTGTCCATGCCATGCGGCTCAACTCCTTATCTCCAGAAAATTGTAGGTTTCCTCTTTTAATAAACTTTTCATTCTGTCTGATTCCTTCCTTTCCATTATTCTATCATATTCCATCCAATTTTACTATGAGAATCGCAAGGGTATTGTCTGGCAGAAACACTGAATGAGGTTGTGAAGATAATCCTGAGGTGTATTCAGATTATGTAAAAATTATTGACAGAAGAGCAAAATATTTATATTAAACTATTAGTATTTTTCCATCTCTGCAGAACATTTTCCAGTACCTTAAAATTACAACAGCGCCGTTTCAAAAGACCGCTTACTTTATCAGATTGCACCATCAAATACAGTTTATTTGCTTTTTTTATAATGGCATCTCGATTGTGCTGACACCAATCCAACTGCTTTGCGGCCATTTTCTTATAATGTCTTGTGGCGCCGTCATCCTCTCCGGTAATCTGAAGATTCAGCGGAATAATACAACTTTCATCTACCGGAATCATGTTATTGAAGTTCAAAACTCCAATGAGCTTTTCCCCATCCAGAATTTTTGTAAAATCCACATCATTCTTCATAGACTTGTGTTTCGGTTTAGGAGAGCTCCTCCTCTCTTTTCCTGTCTGCGGGGATATTGACATGAAATGGTCATCCGCTTTAGCCAGATTCCGTACATATTTTATATCTATGAGGTATAAATTCAGTCTTTTCTGGTCCATTCTTCTCCTTTCATGCGAATATCGTTTTTTATATAGCTTGAGACTGTACCATAGCACAGCCTCAAGCTACTTCCACTCTCAGTAGGACTCACTGCTTTTTACAGAAGTCTAAACTTCCATAGCATCGGATAAGCTTATGCTTATCACTAATTAATTTATACCCAAAATCGGATTTTATGTCAAGAAAAATATGAATTAGAACCTGAAAAAGCTGTGAAGGATTTCAATCTCCGCATCGAAACTGTAGCTTCTCCGGATAATACTCCAATACAATATAAAGCTCCCTCTCGTCAATCCGCTCCCACTCCTTCTCCGCAAACTGTAAATCCAGCATGGTCATGGGAAAAATGATTTCCCTGCAATCCCCCTTTTCCATCCGCAGCCGCAGTCCCTCCAGCTGCGGATTCAGCAGATACATCAGCTCCATGTCAAACTGATTCCCCCAGGCCCCGGACTCAAAGGCTATGCCGGTCAGATTCAGAATGCTTTCGTCTTCTTCCCGCTTCCGGATTTTCAGTGTAATCAGCCCCACCTTTTCCCGTTCAGCCGGATACTCCATTCCATTCTCGTCCAGAATCATGCAGTAGCCCGGACAAAGCTCCTGCAGCAAAGTTCCGTCCGCCCATTGCCAGTCTGTAAATGTAATACTGTAATTCCCCACCTGAACCGAATCCTGCAGCTCACCCGTCCATACCTTCGGGCTGGGATACCACAGATTCACTTGGAAAATCCTGCATCCAATGCCGCCAAAAAACAGTGCAAAGAAAATAAACCTGATCCTTTTACCCATCCCTTTCCACCTCAATCAAACCAATTGTTGTCTTGGGTTATTATACAGAAAGCGCATAAAAACGCCTCGCTACACCAGCCATAAACAGTAACAGACAATTCAAACAATACCACAGTCGTCCGGGTCTCTGCCCCCGGGAATCAACTCAAAAGCACCGCCATCCACTCTGTACATCTCATCGGACAAAGCTTCCAGTTCTTCCCTGTCATGACAGGCCAGCACAATCAGACAGCCTTCCCTCCGGTACCGGTCTATCAGCTCTCTCAGCATTATGCAGCCGCTTTCATCCAGTCCGTTGAAGGGCTCATCCAGAATCAAAAGCTCAGGACCTTCCATGATGGCACAGGCAATTCCCAGCCGCTGGCGCATTCCCAGAGAATATTTTCCCACCCTTCGCCTGTCTTTTGGATCCAATCCCACCTGCTCCAGCGCTTTTCTGATCTCATCCCCGGTGATCTCCCCTCTGATGGCGGCCAGAAGCCGAAGATTCTCATACCCCGTTCGATCCTGCAGAAATACCGGTGTCTCCAAAAGCATGCCCAGCTTCTGCGGGAAATCCTGCCCGCACCCCAGACGTCTTCCGTCGATCTCAATGCTTCCTTCCGTAAGGGAAATCAGGCCACAGAGCGCCCGCATCATCATGGTCTTTCCGGAGCCGTTTCTTCCCAGAAAGCCGTATACCGAGCCGCCTTCCAGAGTTATATTTACATTCTTCAGCACTTTTATGCCATGAATTTCTTTGGCTGCATGTTTTACTACTATCTTCATCTCACCACCTCACAGACACATCC
Source organism: Lachnospiraceae bacterium (assembly GCA_022797995.1). Taxonomy (GTDB): domain Bacteria; phylum Bacillota; class Clostridia; order Lachnospirales; family Lachnospiraceae; genus Acetatifactor. The sequence goes on along the minus strand of JAAWLQ010000460.1, from coordinate 827 downwards.
GTGAAAAGAATTTCATCGTAATATGCCTGATTCTGCGAAAACATTGCAATTTTATATATTATCAATCGCAAATACATCTTTCTTCTTCATATACCCACATCCCACTGCCAATATGACTACAATACATCCAATGCATCCTGTCAGACAGTTGAAGAAGGAAATCGACTCATGCCCCGACAGGAAATCCTGCCGAAGCAGCATGGCATAATTCCCTAACAGTAACGGAGAGGTCCAGAATACGGAAGCCGTCAGATATCCTAACATGAGAAATAATGCCAGCACCGGCCCCAATACAAGGGACAGTACCATTTCCGTCAGGCACAGAGCCATGGAAACCAGCAGGGGTTCCACCCACCAGGAAAGAAAGATCTTCATTCCTCCCATTCCATCCATGTCCACTCCATACAAGAATTTCATAGCTTCCCCGGAACAGGCAATTCCTCCTGTCAGCAGTGCACAGAGAACCAGAACTGCTGTCAACATGCAATAGTATACAATCACGGTGCCGAACACCCAGACTGCCTTGCCAAGCAGCCAGTATATGCGTTTTCCCGTGCGCACCAATGTCTGGCCGCCGCTGCGTGTCAGATCGGCCGCCGGATAAAATCCCACCAAAAGCAACAGACATCCGTGGAGCATCAGCCAGGGAACCGGAAGTTCAAACCTTCCTGTCTCCGCCGCATAATATTCCGGCATCCCCTGGAACAGCCAGGTCAGGTACCCCAGTACAAGGTCATTGGCACTACCGTTGCCTGCGGCGCCCTGGCGCTCACGCTGGCGGGCTGCGGTCAGCCTCAACAGCCAGAGCCGGCGCCTGAGGCTTCAGC
>JAAWLQ010000459.1 GCA_022797995.1 Lachnospiraceae bacterium | reverse complement strand
TGGGCCGCCTGATAGACCATGCGCACCGCGATGGGCTTAATGACGGGACCGCTCATGCCGCCGGTCTTGTTGGCAAGGACGAATTTCCGCCGGTGAATGTCGATTTTCATTCCGGTGATGGTGTTGATCAGAGACAGGGCGTCGGCCCCTGCGGCCTCGGCGGCTCTGGCCATCTCCCCGATGTCGGTGACATTGGGGCTCAGCTTCATGATAACGGGCTGCCTGGCGTGGGCTTTGACCTGCCGGGTAATGTCATAGAGGGCCTCCGCCTTCTGGCCGAAGGCGATGGCACCTTCCTTTACATTGGGACAGGACACATTGATTTCCAGCATGGCCACGGCGGGCTCCTCCCCAAGGCGCTCCACTACCTCCAGATAATCCTCCACGGTCTTCCCGCAGACATTGACAATGATTTTCGTGTCGTATTGCTTCAGAAAGGGGATGTCCCGCTCCAGCATCACCTCCACGCCGGGATTCTGGAGGCCGATGGCATTGAGCATGCCGCCGTATACCTCCGCCACTCTTGGGACGGGATTGCCCGGCCAGGGCACGTTTGCCACGCCCTTGGTGACCACGGCTCCCAGCCTGTTCAAATCCACAAATTCCGAGTATTCCATACCGGAGCCAAAGGTTCCGGAGGCTGTCATGACAGGGTTCCTGAAGGTGACTCCTGCCAGGGTTACTTGTGTGTTCATACTTCCTCTCATTCTGCCGCCCCGGCGGCATTGTCGTAACAGTTCGGCGCCCTGCCTGAGCTGCCACCCATTGTTAGGGTTCACCCGACGACACCGCAGGGCATTTGCGTGTCTATTTTGCAGGGACAATCCCGGGCAATCTGCCGTCAGATATCCACGTCCTGCGCCAGGAAGACCGGGCCGTCGGTGCAGATGCGGGCATTGTGCACATGAGAGTGGGGATCCACCTGCCGGGTCTTCACAACGCAGCCCAGACAGGCGCCCACGCCGCAGGCCATGTGCTCCTCCAGAGAGATGTAGGCCGGTATCCTGTGAGAGGCAGCATAATCCCGGATGGCCCGGAGCATCGGCATGGGACCGCAGGCGAAAATGACATCCGCCTCCAGCCCGTTTTCCCTGACGGCATCCATTACATTACCTTTGGTTCCCGCGCTTCCGTCTTCCGTTGCCGGATACACTTTTCCATATTTTTCGAAATCCTGTGCCAGAAAGAGATTCCTGTCACGGTATCCCAGGATAATCTGCTTTTCGGCGGAAAGCTCCTTTGCAAGCTCCAGAAGGGGCGGAATACCGATACCTCCGCCCATGAGGAAGACCTTTTTCCCCTTTCCCGCATCCGGGGGATAACCGTTGCCCAGAGGGCCCAGCACGGAGACGGAATCTCCTTTCCCATAGCCGGAAAATTCTCTGGTGCCTGCCCCCGCGATGCGGTAGACAATGCGCAGGGCGTTCCCCGGGGCGTCAATCTCACAGATGCTGATGGGACGGGGAAGGAGAGTGCTTTTATCCTTCGGATAGAGACAGAGGAACTGTCCCGGACGGGCATGGGACGCCAGGGGAGTCTCCAGCCACATCTCGTATATATCCGGTGCCAGTTCCTTCGCGGAAAGTATGGAAGCTGTCGTTTTCTGCTTCATGGTAATATCCTTTCATTGATGTAGTACAGGTTATTCATTGTTCACGGCTGGTTCCGCGAAGATGTTTTTATGCGCTTCCCGCACAAAAAACCGAGACTACTTCAGCGGCTTTGCGCCCGCCTTTTCCTGGGCCGCCTCCAGGGCCCGTCTGAAGCGGCTCTTTTTCTTCTTCGGAGGAAGAGCCTGCTGCTTGCCGTGGAGGCCTTTTACGCCGATGACATAAATGCCGCTGACCACGGCCTTCACCTCTTTTTTGACGGGAACGGTGTCGAAAATTTTATCATCACAGATCAGAGACATAATCTGGGGGCCGATTTTGGCCTTGATGATAGGCATTTTGGACCTTCGCATAAGCTTCGGCGTCTGGTCCAGGACCATCTGCGGGAGCCCTGCGTCCTTGAGCCGCATCCGCTTTTTGTCGATAATCAGCATGGAGATAGTCTGTTTGTTGGCCTCCAGCATCTCCTGCTGTTCCTGCTGTCTCTTCTGCGCCTTTTTCCCCAGGAAATAGAGCAGGACTATCAGCGCGATAAGTACGACGGCTATTACGATTAATACAATCATCCATGGTTTCATATGAGATGAGCCTCCTTAAGTATCTTTCTGGTTACTGTTCATTCTAGCACAGATATACGTGGATAAGCAACAGAAAACAGCCGGAATAGATGTTCTTTCTTAATAAATTTTATAAAATACTTTTAAAGACCTCCCGAATGTGGTATATATAGAAAGTAAGTGGAAACGGTGACAGTTCGGACAGGTCGCGGAGCTGTCGCCGGAAATATACGGATTAAAAAGTATGCCGTCGGCATAAAGTGCGGATGTACGGACAGGCCGATGGGCGGAAATGAGGGAGATATGCAATTGACAGACATTAAGGAGCTTTATCGGAATCGTGAGAAATTTATGGGGACGGAGGTTACTGTGGGCGGCTGGGTCAGAAGCAACCGGGATTCGAAGAATTTCGGATTCCTGGTCATCAATGACGGCACATTTTTTGAGACGCTGCAGGTGGTGTACGGAGACGGCCTCTCCAATTTCGAGGAGATCTGCAGGATAAATGTGGGCGCCGCTGTGATTGTGCGGGGTACCATCGTGGAGACGCCAGGTGCCAAACAGCCCTTTGAGATGCAGGCTGTGGAAGTGACTGTGGAGGGACCGTCCGCCGCGGATTATCCCCTGCAGAAGAAGCGGCATACCTTTGAATACCTGCGCACCATTTCCCATCTGCGCCCCAGAACCAACACGTTTCAGGCGGTGTTCCGGGTGCGGTCTCTGATTGCCTATGCCATTCACAGCTTTTTCATGGAGAGAGGCTTTGTGTATGTGCACACGCCGCTGATCACGGGAAGCGACTGTGAGGGAGCGGGGGAAATGTTCCAGGTGACCACCCTGGATCTGAACAACATTCCGAAGACCGATGACGGGAACGTTGACTTCACTCAGGATTTCTTCGGGAAGTCCACGAACCTCACCGTGAGCGGTCAGCTGAATGTGGAGACCTATGCCTTTGCATTCAAAAATGTATATACCTTCGGCCCTACTTTCCGGGCGGAGAATTCCAATACCACCCGCCATGCGGCGGAGTTCTGGATGATCGAGCCGGAGATGGCGTTTGCCGATCTGAAGGACGACATGATGCTGGCCGAGGCCATGCTGAAATATATCATCCGCTATGTGCTGGAGAACGCGCCGGAGGAGATGGCGTTTTTCAACCAGTTTGTGGA
>JAAWLQ010000458.1 GCA_022797995.1 Lachnospiraceae bacterium | reverse complement strand
CTGTACCAGATCATGGGGGCGGAAAGCTTTGCCAAAAATATGGAGAAGGGTCTGATAGAGGTGGCTCCGCTGGCCTATATGCGTGGGCGGACTCTGGACAATGCCTATATTATTCTGGATGAGGCGCAGAATACCACGCCGGCCCAGATGAAGATGTTCCTGACCAGAATCGGATTCGGATCAAAGGTGGTGGTTACAGGAGACAATTCCCAGAAGGACCTGCCGGCGGGTACGAAATCGGGACTGGATATCGCAGTCAGGGTATTAAAGGGAATTGACGATATCGCTTTCTGTACGTTGACCAGTAAGGACGTGGTACGTCATCCTCTTGTGCAGAAAATTGTACAGGCCTACGAGAAATTTGAGACAAGGGAATCGGCCGGGAACAGACAGAAGACCAGAGAAAAGCAGAGAGGCAGATTGTAAAATGCATTTTTATGTGGAGAGAGAAACGGACTGCAGCCTTCCCTTTTCGGTGGAGGAAATTGTGGAGCTTGTCTGCAGCGCGGTGCTGGAAGCGGAAAATTGTCCCTATGAGGTGCAGCTCAATGTGGTGCTGACAGATAATGAAGGAATTCATGTGCTGAACAGGGAATACAGGGGAGTGGACCGGGAGACAGATGTGCTTTCTTTTCCCAATGTGGACTTTCAGGAGAACGGTGTGTTTGACATTGACGAGGATGCGGAGGCAGATTACTTTGATCCGGATACGGGAGAGCTGGTGCTGGGAGACATTATGATTTCCCTGGACAAGGTGTATGAGCAGGCGGAAAGCTATGGCCACAGTGTCAGAAGAGAGTTTGCGTTTCTCCTGGCCCACAGCATGCTTCACCTGTGTGGTTATGATCATATGGAAGATGCGGAACGTGCCGTCATGGAACGGAAGCAGGAAGAGATACTGAATGGATTGGGCATTACGCGGGATTGAGAAACTGAGGAACAGCAGATGAACCGTGGAGAAGTGAAGAGACGGCAGGCGGAAGAAATTACGAATATTATTACTCTGATTACAGTGTTGACAGTGGGACGGATAACGGGTAATCAGGGAATCACTTATGTGGCTCTGGCGATAGAAGTCTGTGCGCTGGTGTGGACCGCCGTGTGCGGCAGCCTTTCGGATACGCTGGGGAGGCTGCTCCGTGGCAGAAGGAACAGGGGACAATACGGAAATATTGTGAGGCTGCGCAGAAATGCCATGCTTTTACAGGTCATTCTGGGGCTGGCTGGCAGTCTGCTCCTGCTGATTTCTGCGGACAGGATTGCGGACGGACTATTCGGAATCCGTTACGGTGCGCTGATTATCAGAGTGCTTTCGCCTGTAATATTCCTGCGGACAGTCAGTAGTGTTCTTGTGGGATATTTTCAGGGGGACGGCTCGGAGCTGCCCAGAGCGGTTTCCGGAATTTTGCGGCAGATTTTTATTCTGGGTTTTGGACTGATGTTCGCCGGAATGAGAAAAGCTTATGGTGAAAAGGTGAGCGATCTGCTGATGCAGGAAAATTTTACGTATATGCATATCGGATCGGGAATTGCCGCCGCCATTTGTCTTGCTGAGATTTTAATCATTATTTTTCTCGCTGTCATTTTCAGAGGCAGTCAGCGGGCGGAAAAAAGAACGCGGAGAGAGGAGAGACATTTCAGCGAGTCTTTTTTTGACAGCGTCAGATATCTCTATGTAAGCAGGTGGCCGCTGATTGTGACAGGAGTACTGAAAATATTACCCTTTGCGGCCGGCATGATTTTCTTTGTCAAAGTGGCGGAGGATGAGACTGCGGCCGCCGTGGAATATGGACTGTATGTGGGAAAATATCTGACAGTCTGCGGGCTGGCCATATGTCTCATATCCTTTACGTCCCTGCCGGTTATCGCAAAAGTTTTCACATCCTTAAGAAGCGGGGAAAACCGTTTTGCGAAGAAAGTATTTCAAAGCGGGGTGCATATCTGTCTGGTACATGGGATTTTCTGTTCCATTTTTCTTGCGGTTATGGGAGGACCGATAGCAGGTCTGCTGTGTCCGGAAAAGGAAGGAATTCTGCAGAAAATGTTTACAGGCGGGTCTGCAGTGGTGGTACTGACGGCGCTGGCCTGCTATTTTGGCCGTTTTCTGCAGATTATGGGGAAGAAATATCTTGTGCTGGGAGCTGTGGGAACGGCGGATGTCATTTTCCTGCTATTTACCATGATTATGCTTCGGGCTGGAAAGGCCGGTATTCTGGCGCTGGTGTACGGAGCGATGGCGGGAATGGCCGTCCTGTGTGTTGTGCTGGGGCTTCTGGCTTACAGGCAGCTGCGGACGCAGGCTGACTGGCTTGGCATCCTGATCGTACCTCTGGGAGCAGGCGGTGTGGCCGGATTGGTCTTCATGCTTTTGAAGAAGACTCTGGCACCCCATCTGGGAGGTCCGGTGCTGCTGCCGACGGGGTTTGCCGCAGGCGCGATTGTCTACTGGGTGCTTTTGCTGGTGCTCCGCAACTTTAAAGAACATGAACTGGAGGCAATCTCAGGGGGACGGCTGATTGAGAAAATAGGACAGGTATTCCGGGTATTTTGACATTCGATTGTATAAATGCAGATAAAAAAGCTGATACTATGATGGAAGGAAACTCCAAAGTATAGGGAATGATACAATTCCCGATGGAAATTTTTGTGGGGGTTGGTATGAAAATCCTGAAAGGTATCAGCTTGTTTGTTTTGTGTCCGTTGTTATTGCTGGGGCTTGGGTTTTACGCAGGTGTGGAAGCCTCTCATTTTTTTTATCCGGGAGAACAGAACGGGGAAAAAGAGTCTGTGTCCGTGCAGACACCGCCGGAGGAATCCGAAGATCCGGAAACGGCGGAACCGGATCCCGTGCCGGATGAACAGCTGGATTATGGAATCGCATCGGAAGAAGGGGAAGAAGAGTCGAAAGAGGTCCTGCTTTTTCCGGAGACACTCTGCGTGGACACGGAATATGTGCTGGAAGAGACAGATATTCTGAATCATACGGTGGTGGAAACCACCGGGCGTCTGCCGAATAAATACGTGGGAATGAACCGGGAACAATTTCTCCAGGCCATGGAAGTATATGAGGCATTCCCTCCTCTGAGTGAGATGGAGAGGGGATTTGTGAGCCTGGAAGTACTTGCTTTCTCCAGAGCGCGCGTTGTGGTCCAGATGAATTATAAATATGTGCAGCCCAGCGCAAGCTTTTATCTGGCGGTTTATGACAATAATGTGATCGTCTATCTGGAAGATATGAAGACTGTGTATATAGAGACAGATATCCGGCTGGATACGCTGCCTGAAAAGCTGCAGCAGGAAATTATGGAAATGATGTGGATAGAGAACGAGGAAAAGCTATACAGCTTTCTGGAAAATTATTCCAGCTGA
>JAAWLQ010000457.1 GCA_022797995.1 Lachnospiraceae bacterium | reverse complement strand
ATGCTGCTGGACAGATATGCCGGTCAGCACAACGGATTCCCCGGTCAGTTCGGATGGACGGGCGGCTCCGGAACCTGGGCGGAAGCTTCCCCCGAGGAAGGCGTCTCCATCGTCTATATGCACAACCTTCAGCCGAATCTGGAGGAGTACCACCATCTCCGTATGCGCGCTGTCGCTTACGGATGTCTGTAAGCCATCCACATCTTTTTTTCCTTTTGGGGCGTCCTTTAAAAGGGGCGCCCCTTTAAAATGCCATGAATAAGCAACCATATCTGTCGTAACCTTTTGTCTTTATATATAAGATGATTTTCAGGAATACGTTTTCAGGAACCTATGGTTTAATACGCCCTCAGCAAAAAAGCCATATACAGCGGCAGTGTCAGTATCTGTTCCGCCCTGCCCACATTATAATCTCCCAGCTTGATTGCACTGTTTACGTGGTACTTTTCAGGATGTCGCAGAATCGTTTTCGTGCTTTTCGTATTCCCGGTAGAGGCCTTCACCTCCACAAGGGTGCATTCTCCTTTGTATCGAATCACGAAATCCACTTCAAGCCCGGAATCCTTATGAAAATAATACAGTCTGCGGCCCATTTTGGCAAAAATATCTGCAATCAGGTTCTCAAAAATGGCGCCCTTATATCCATACAGATTTCCCTGCAAAATATCATACTGGGTACCGTCCTCCAACATACTGACAAATAAACCACAGTCTTTCATGTACACTTTAAATACATCTTCCTCCGCATTCCCGTCAAGAGGAAGTTCCGTGATGGAGAGATTATAGCAGCGCGAGATAATACCCGCATCTTCAATCCACTGGAGACTTCCCGCGTATTTGGAGGCGGTTGAGCCTTTTTTCACCACAGAATACTGAAATTTCTTGTTTTCTCTGCTCAACTGCCTGGGAATGGACTGGAAACACTCCTTTATGCGGGATTTATCTTTTTTCTCAGCATATTTTACCATATCATCCTCGTAAGAACGGACAATATCCCGCTGAATGCGCAATACGACATCCATTTGTCTGGTATCCACAAAAGTCTGTACCGCATCTGGCATTCCCCCTACAACGGCATATTGCAGGAAAAGTTTTCTCATACGCTGATGCAGAGCTTCTGGAACAGGTACCTCCATCTCAAAATTCTTCCTCAGAATTTCGATAATCGGCTCCTGAATGCCATTTGCCCACAGAAACTCTTCAAAATCCAATGGATACATATCCAGGACTGTTTCCGAACCCACCGGAACCGACTTCGGCTCTCTTCCGTATCCTCTCACGCCCAGCAGAGAACCTGTTCCAATCACATCGAAACGCCCGTCCATTCGAAAGAATTTCAGCGCTGTTCTGGCTTCCGGGCAGTCCTGAATTTCATCCAGAACAAGCACTGTCTTACCGGCTTCAAATATAGCCCCACTTCCCAGCAGCGCGGACAGCATCATAATGATATGATCCACTTCCAGCGAGCCTGCGAATACAGCTCCATAATCCGGATTTTCAAAGAAATTCAGGTAGACAACATGTTCATAGTTCTTCCTTGCAAAATCCAGAACGGAAAATGTCTTTCCACACTGCCGACAGCCCTTTATCAAAAGAGGCTTATGTCCCGCGGTATTTTTCCACTCTGTCAGTTCCCGTTCTATTTTCCTTTTCAACATAGATGAGATCTCTCCTGCTATTGAATTATGCTCCATTTATAGTATATACAGAAAATTGCAAGTTTTTCAAGGGACTTTTGTGGTTGATTGGCATATTTTTATAGGGAGTTTTAGGAGAAGGGCGCAACTTTTCAAAGAAAAGCCAATAAAAATCTAAAATGGAGAATATTGTATAGTAATGTCAGTTGACGTTACAGGAAATCTGATTTAGAATAAAGTCAAAAGGACATCAATGAAACAGAATTGTATAGTTTTTTATTTTTTCCACATACACTATTATAAGTCATTTTGAGAAGGAGGTGCTATTATGGCTACATCCAGTATTTTTGCAAAGGTTCGTATTGACAATCCGAAACAGGCAGAAGCATTTATAGACGCTCTGGCATCATCAGAAAATAAGCCTAAGAGAAATCCGACCGCTCCAGTGAAACCGCCATTGACAGATTATGATGCTATCAGACATCTGATGGCGAAGGGAGATACGACCAAATGAGACAATTTGTCACAATAAATATTCTGGATATGTTGGGAGCAATCGGAGAGACAAATCTGAAAAAGTGTCTTTCCGATTTTTCCTGTCCTATAAACCTGGAAATTGAGCAATTTGTGAAAGAGAATGCACTTGATTTTGCAAAAAAGAAATTATCTGTTACATATTTTGTGGTAAATGAACTTGGCAAGATCATTGCCGTTTTTACGCTTGCCCACAAAGCAGTTGAAATTGGTAACGCAAATTTATCCAACTCTAAGCGTAAAAAAATAAGCAGGTATGCAATATTGGACTCAGAAGCAGGGAGTTATACGGTATCCGCTTTTTTGATTGCCCAATTTGGAAAAAATTATGCTGTGGATGAGGGAAAAGGTATCAGTGGAAATGAATTAATGGATTTGACTTTTGAAGTTCTGGATAGGGTTCAACATGATATTGGCGGCGGAATTGTATTTCTGGAATGTGAAGATAAAATAAAACTGTTAGATTTTTATCAGAGTGAAAAGAATGGATTCATACCATTTAACGAGAGATACTCGGTAAATGATAATATAAAGTATGTCCAACTGTTCAACTTTTTTTAGTGAATAAAAAACAAGCCAGAAAGTAACTGTTGGGAAACTTTCCGGCCTGCTTTCTTAATTCCGCCCCTTCTATTTGTCTTTATCCGGGGTGTTCCCGGCCATGCCCTGTTCATCCGTGCTTTTGTCCGGCTATGCCCTCTTAGACTGCGTCTGTTCCTTTTATACTTCCCTCGTCAGCATTTCCCGGCTCTGTCTGTTCCGGTCATATCTACTTCGAGACGCTTTCCCCGGTTGTCCCGGCATCCGGTACATCTGTTTCACTCGTTCCCGCCTGTGCCATGTGCACATCAGCCGCGCCTGTCTCATGCCCTCCTGCAGTCGTCATATCCGTTTTTTCAAAGGACACGATCACCACGAACAGATCCGCATCGGTCTCCCAGCGAAAGGTTCCGCCGCAGGCTTCCGTGAAGCTCTGGGCGATGGAAAGGCCCAGTCCGCTTCCGCCGTCAGTCCGGCTCTGGTCGCCTCTGACGAACCGCTCCGTGAATTCCATCTCTCTGTCAAGCTCCCTCCGGGAAGTATTCTTGACACTTGCAATGGCCAGACTGCCCTCCTCTCTCAGTGTCACATACACCCGGGACCCGGCCAGGGAATATTTGATGGCATTCTGGAACAGGTTCTGGAATACCCGGTACATCCGCTG
>JAAWLQ010000456.1 GCA_022797995.1 Lachnospiraceae bacterium | reverse complement strand
AAATTTTCAAGGTACAAAGTTTTATGGTGTATTGACCTTTTGACACCCAAATCCAGTTAGTTCATCGCCGCGTTACCCCCGCCGAGGAAAGAACCTCCCTCCCCTCCTCCGCCGTCCCTTTGCGTTAGGTGAAAGCCCCCTGTTGGTCATTGCGGGAATCTCAGTCTCAGGCGGCAGGCCCCCTGTTGGTCATTGCAGGAATCCCGAGCCTTTGGCCTCAGGACCTTGAAGGTCCTTCCACGAGACCGCACCCCTGTGAATTAATCGCGAATCTAGTCCACAACCCGGTCCAGCCCCGGCATTAGTACCGCCGAAGTAACAAATCAGACAGCTCCCAAACTGTCACCTGCCGGATACAAATCGCAGAATTTCCAGAAATCAAGACTTGTATATTCCTGTATGACATGCTAAAGTCAGAGCAAAGAACACCAATTTTCCGGCGGTATGCTGTCTGTAACTGTCAGAAATGGAATGCAGAAGCCGGATATTCCGCCGCTTTAACGGAGTCTGCTAAAACAGCAGCTTCTGCCCAGGGCAGACTGCAGTCAGCATACATTCGTAAGAAATCTGTAAGAAACACCCCCGGAAAGTTGTAAAAAAAGCAGGATATGATAATTCCAGCTCGAAGATACAGTTCGGCGGCAGACGAAAGGAGACATCATGAGTGATTGCATACTGGTTGTGGACGATGACAGAGAGATTGTGAAAGCCATCAGCATTCTGCTGGAAGGCGAAGGATACGAAGTGCTGAAAGCCTATGACGGACTGCAGGCGCTGGACATCCTTGCTTCCAGGCAGGTCAGACTGGTACTGATCGACGTGATGATGCCGAAGCTGGACGGCCTCTCGGCCCTGATGCGCATCCGCGAGAAGCAGAACATTCCCATCATTGTCCTGAGTGCCAAAAGCGAGGACTCCGACAAAGTGCTGGGATTGTCCATGGGGGCGGACGACTATGTGGCGAAACCCTACAATCCCCAGGAGCTGGCAGCCCGGGTGAAAAGCCAGCTCCGCAGATACACCTGTCTGGGAGACATTCATGCGGGAAGCAGGGAAGGGGAGATCAGAAACGGCCGCCTGCTGTACCACACGGATGAGAAAATCCTCTATGCCGACGGTGAACCGGTAAAGCTGACTCCCACGGAGACGAAGATTGTGGAGCTTTTTATGCGCAATCAGGGCCGCGTGTTCCCGGCGGAGGAAATCTACCGCCGGGTGTGGGAGGAGGAAGCATACGCTTCGGAGAATACCGTCATGGTGCACATCAGGCGCATCCGTGAGAAGCTGGAACTGAATCCGAAAGAGCCAGAATATATAAAGGTGGTGTGGGGCATTGGATACAAAATGGAAAAACAGGAAAAAGGTAATTAGCTTTATGATTTTTTTCCTTGGCGTCACAATAACGCTGGGGAGCCTGGCGGATATTCTCAGAACAAAGCCCTCCGGGGCGAAGCTCTGGCAGGTGGACAGAATACTGGAGGACGATTACCAGGAAAACGTGCGGTTTCGCGGTTATATAGCAACTCGTCTGGAAAATTTCCTGATTATGGCCACTGGAGGCAAGGGCCTGGGTGGCATATGGGGATATAACAACGGCACCTATTACGGCGGCGGTTACGATGGCAGATATTATTACGGCGATTTCGCAGGTGATTCCTTTGAGGACTACTGGAGCCGCTACTACAGATTTGAACCGCAGCCCATCGATGTGAGAGAATTGCAGGAGGAGCAGGCTTACGCGGAAGAAGCATCAGGAATTTCCATATGGGAGCTGGAGAACTATCTGTTCAGTCTGCGGGAGATGTGGGACAATTATTCCTATTTGCTGGATGAAATGGAGAATTTGGCTCCGGAGCAGAGAGAAAGCCTGCAGGAGGAGCTGAAGGAGTACCGGGAGGAAATGGAGGACTACTGGGACAATCTGGATGACTACCGGGACAGCCTGGAAGGACTTCAAAATGACTGGAGCAGTTACAACAGAGGCGAAATCAAGGAATTAACGGAAGAGCAGCGGAAGAAAATCGCAGATAAGTATCACGACAATATGAAGGGAGACAAAAATCTGCTTTATACGCTTACCTATGACGGTAAGGTGCTGTACAGCAATTCCGATGCCCTGCCTGCGGACGGCAGCATGAGCGCGCCGGAGGGCTATAACTTTGTCCTGTATTTTGACGGAGAGAAGGTTCGGATTCTCAAGGACGGAAAAGAACTGGATGTCTATGGGGACGGCTTCTACAGGGATGACAGCGACTGGTATGTGCCGGGCTACAACAATTTCCAGGTGGACGAGACTGTGAAAAAGGCTACGGTCTGCATGGCAGTGGCAAAGGATCCGGTTCTTTATATGGAAGGTTCTTACGGCAACGGACAATCAAAACAGTACGACAACGCGCTCTATTGGATGCATTATAATCTCCAGGCCAGACATGACAGACTTGCAGAGGAATTTATGTATCTGGGGGCAGGCGTGATTCTGCTGATAGTGGCATTTTTTACCAGGAAGAGCAGGCGGGAAGCCACAGCGGGAATCGCGCGCTTACAGGCGAAGGTCTGGGTGGAGGCTAAAGTGGTATTGTCTCTGGGTGTATTATATCTGCTGCTTATGATGGTAGCTGTGTTCCTTGCCAGGGATTACGGATATGACTGGTGGCAGGAGACGATCTATGCATATGAATATGATTACAGCTTTGAAATGGTAGGCGATCTGGGAAGGGAGATTCTGAGAAGCCTTTCCTCCTTTGCCTGGATTGTTCTCTTCTGGGGGATTTACCTGCTTGTCAACGATGTGCGGCACAACGGGAAGCTGTGGAAGAACAGTCTGATTGGAATGATTACCGGAAAATTTTCCGCAAAGGAGCTGAGCCATTCCCTGGCCCGGAAAATGGCACATCGGAATATGCTGATTTTTGTCGCCACATTGCTGTATGGACTTGTGATGCTGGGAAGTGCGATTTATTTGAGCACAAAATGGTACGAGATAATCTGGCCTTTGTTGCTGCTGTGCCTTCTGGCGACGATCTTTTTCCTGGTACTTCAGTATACCATCGGCTCCAAAAACATGGAGACAGCCAGGGATGTGGAGGCGCTGTCAGGGCGCATTTATGAGATTCGGAACGGGAATTATACGGAAAGTGGAAGGGGAAATTCGGATACTGTAAGTGCGACATATCAGTATGACAGAAACGAAAGCAATACTTCCCAAAGAAATGGAGAGATGGAAACGGATGGTGCCAACAGCGCGGACATGGAGGACGCCCTCGGGAGAGGCAGCAGCGCAGGCCGCTTTGCCGGCCACGACCTGGAAGACGTCATGGACCAGCTGGAGGACATCCGCCACGGCATGGCAAAAGCTGTGGATGAGCAGATGAAGAGCGAGCGCATGAAGGTGG
>JAAWLQ010000455.1 GCA_022797995.1 Lachnospiraceae bacterium | reverse complement strand
CGGGCGGATTCGATGATGGCTGCGGCCAGCGCCGCACCCTCCACCCTTTGACAGCACCGATCATAATTCCCTTGACGAAGAATCGCTGGAAGAAAGGATACACCAGCAAAATCGGCGTCACTACGATGATTGTCACGGTCATCCGGACGGACGTGGCCGTCTGGGCCGTAGACAGGGCCTGCTGTATGGCGTCACTGCCCGCATTGGAGGTCAGGAGAGACACCAGCGAATTGGCCTGATTAATATACTGATACAACACGAACTGCAGTGTGTGGAGCTTCGTATCCGTCATCAAAAGCAGAGTATCCTGGAAAGAGTTCCACTGTCCCACGGCAGTAAAGATAGCCACCGTGGCCAGGATAGGCTTGATGATGGGAAGGACCACAGATGCAAAGACCCTCAGGGTTCCCGCACCGTCAATCTCCGCCGCATCCTGCAGTTCCTTCGGCGTGGATTCCACATAGGTTTTCACCAGGATGACATTAAAGGGTGAAACCAGCGCCGGCAGCACATAGGCCAGGAAATTGTTGGTCAGGTGCAGGTTCTTCATGGTGATATACCAGGGGATGATGCCTGCGTTAAAATACATGGTCAATATGACGAATCGATACCAAAGCTTTCTCTTCCACATGGTCTCTCTGGTGAACATATATCCCAGGAAGGCTGCCATCAGCACTGTCATCACAGTTCCGATTACTGTCCTGCTCACCGAGATTTTGGCCGCCTGCAGCAGGCCCGGAATCTGAATGGCACTGGTGTAATTGGAAAAATGAACATTCTGGGGCCAGAAGAGAATCTTTCCTCTGTCACTCAAATCATTAGCACTGATGGTATTAATAAATATGTAATAAAAGGGATAGGCACAAACCAATGCAAACAGCGCATACACAATATAGGTAACCACACTTATAATATAATCTCCCACACTGCGTTTATATTTTACTTTCCTGCTTTTTTCTTTCATCCCGCTCTCCTCCTGATTCAATCACTGCACGATAACGCTAAAGCGTATCTCCTTACATAAAGCTGTCGCCTCGAATTGCTTTAGACAGTTTGTTTGCCACACACAACAGTATCACGCTGACCACACTCTTCAACATACTCAGTGCTGTGGAAACGGAATAGCTGCCGCTTCCCATGGCCAGATTGTACACATACAGGTCAAGCACCTGTATCGCTTCCTTATTAAAGGAATTCTGGAATACGAAGTACTGTTCCATGCCGTTGGAGAGGAAATTGGAAATGCTCAGCATCAGCAGCACCGTGTAAGTAGGCAGGATGCTGGGGATGGTAATATGCCAGATCAGCTGCATCCTTGTAGCTCCGTCCACCTTCGCCGCTTCATATAATTCCTCGTCAATACCTGATATAGCCGCTATGTACATAATGGCCGACCACCCAAGGCTCTTCCAGGTACCCCAGAGCCACATGGTACTCCACACATGCTTCGACGACTGCAGGAACAGAATCGGCTGATCTATGACTCCCATCTTCGTCAGAAGGCTGTTAGCCATACCATTGCTGGAAAGCAGGTTATAAGCTACGGAGAACACCAGCACCCAGCTGACAAAGTTGGGAAGTGTGGTGATGGTCTGCACCGCCTTCCGGAAAGGCATGCATTTGATCTCATTTAAAAAGATAGCGAAAATCATGGGAAGCCAGGAAGTCAGAAGCGACAGACCACTCATGGCAAAAGTATTCCGCATGACAATCAGCGTCTGCTGCAACCGGATCGGATTATCCACCAGGTACTTGAACCACTTTAATCCCTGGAAATCATCAAAGGAAAAGGGGCGGGGCGGCCGATAATCGAAAAAGGCATATATCCATCCGTAAAGAGGATAATACGAGAACACTGCCACCAGACACATAAAGGGCAGTATATAGAGGAACTCTTTGTAGGACCTCAGTTTCTTCTTGTTATTCAGCATATCTGTATTCCTCCTGAAATCAAACATCTCTTTGTCTGTTTTGGATAGGTTCCTTGTAGCTATAATACTGCTAATCCGTTTTAGCTGTCAATAGCATTTTGCTTTATTTCTATTTTTCAGTTGATTTGCACAAAACATTTGTTCTCGTTTCTTTATACAAATCCCAGGCTGCCGTCCGGATTCCGCTTAAATTGCTTCACATACTCCCAGCCCAGAGCCGGATCCATCTGAGCCACATCATGACCTTTTTCGTGCATAACGACATAATTGTACAGATTCAGATGCCTGTCATCCTCTGTATAGAATCTCTGGACATCATAATAATGGGCCGGATGTCTGTCGGAAGGACGGATTCTCTCCTGTACCTGTCCCGGCACACCGCATCCGCAGGGGTCCGGATTCTCCCTGGATGGTGTCTTCGCCACTGCGATATGATTGTACATCTTCCAGAAATCATACTGATACTGCTGGCTGCATTTGTCATATACCGGATAGGAGGGCTCCCTGGTTCCGTAGGTATACCATACGGGAATCAGATAGTCATACTCCTTTTTCTTTTCCATGGCCAGACGGAAAGGAACCACATCCTCAAAGTTCACCTCGCTGGGTTCGCTGCGTTTGCCGGGCCAGTTGGAATCGATATGGCAGATTGCCGCTATCCTGTCGGGATGCAGAAGCGCCACAACCTGAGCATGGGCTGCACCATTGCTGAAACCTGACAGATAGACCCGCTCCGGGTCCACCGGATAATTGGCAATCATGTAATCAATCAGCGCAATGGCAAATCCAACATCGTCCTCTGCTTCCGGATTGTCCAGGGAGCTGTTCCACTGGGTTCTGTTGGTTCCCCAGGGATAGACAGTGATAAAGCCCTCCCGCTCTCCCAGCTCATGAAACTTGCTCATCTCCGCCGCCTCCGCCGGATTGTCCGAAGCGCCGTGGAAGAACAGCATCAGAGGCACCTTTTTCTCCGGATGAAGCTTCACCTGCTCCGGCACACTGGTGAACCAGGTGTGAGGCTTTCTCACTTTTTCTTCCAGTCTGGTGTCCTCCAGGAAAATTTCAAAGCCGGCCTTCTTCAGATCCATTCTGGGCTCCAGATCCCCGTAAGCGTCGGTGTCCGGACGGCGCACTTTGCTGAAAAGGTGCTCCCAGGCATCCGCAATCAGCTCTCCTGTCCTTCTGTCGCCGTTCTCCGCTACAATTCTTCTGGCCGGATTCCTCTTATTAGAATAAATCTGCAGGCCTACGCCCCCGTTGGTTTCTTCCGCATCCGACGGAACCGCCTCATTTACCACCCGGAAATAATTCAGCGTCCCGGAGTCGGCATCTACAAGGTAAGCCGCCATCGGTGCATTCACAGCCCTGTATCTGGCCGCTTCGCTCAGATTCCCGCCCACCGCCAGAATACCGGCAATGCTCCTGGCCACGCAGGCCGCCAGCGTACAGACCATGGAAGCCC
>JAAWLQ010000454.1 GCA_022797995.1 Lachnospiraceae bacterium | reverse complement strand
AAAGCCATGAAACATATTCAATAAGCAGGATATTCTAACCGCAGAAAGAAAATTTACGCGGACTTGATAATCTGATTTTCTATTATTCAACATCCCTGCTTAATACCAGACAATATAGTTAAGCAGGGAGAAGACAGGGATATCCTTTTATACCGGCTGGAATTGGCAATATCCTGTGTTCGGGAAATTTTGCCAGCCTGTGTGCCTGCACTTCTTCCCCTGCGGAAAGGCGGAACATGGGAGAACCGAACAATGCGCTGGGCGTATACATGAACAGGACGGACAGGATAAAGTCTGTGCTGGAGTATTACATTGGAGAAAGACTGCCAGAGGACTGGCAGTGTGAAGAGGTCAGAGGATTTTATACTGTTCGAAACAGGAAGGGGAAATTGTCCTTTCGGCAGAGAGACTACATAGGGAAGGCACATGCATGGGGGATATATCCTCTGTGCCTTAGGGATATGATGGATCAGAGACAGAAGTCTGCATTACCGAAGAAGCTTCGGAATCTGGCAGGAAATTATAAAGTGAATTTGATTCATATGCGGTATATTCCGGAGACGGAGCTGGAGAAGATGGATTCTGATCTGAAGTATGTGCTGGGAATTATGAAGCGCAGCAAAGACAAGAAGTTTGTAGAATACATCAGGAAGAACAGGGAATTTTTCAGTGTGATACCAAAGAGTGTGTGAGCACACTCTTGAGTGCAGTTGATGTGATAGACGTGTTTACGAATATGAAGGATGTGCGAGACAAGCTACAGTTTACGATGAATCCGGAGAGCGGGGAGGAGGAAACGAATATGTGTAAGGCATGGGAAGATATCAAGAAGGAGGAGAGAAAACAAGGAGTAAAACAGGGAGCAGTCAGAGTAAATAAACTGAACCAGCTGCTTCTGGCAGACGGCAGGCAGGATGACCAGCTGAAGTCCATCACAGATTTGCTATTTCAGCAGAAATTATTCAGGGAATATCATATTTGAAAAGATAGAAATGCTTTAATTTATGACAATACATTCTGTCCTTGAATTTTAAAGTGTATGCAACAAAGGGAGTAGTGATATTCTTAAAAGTATGATCTAGGAAGATAAGACACTTGACAAATACCCTATGGGGGTATATTCTGTAATTATAATACGGATACCCCCATAGGGTATTTGTATGTCTATTTTCCTGCAGACATATATTTCATCACAGGCAGATATTTCTCTGCTTTATGGAAAGAACATGGAAAGGATAGAAAAAATGGCGGAAGGGAATAATACCAAAAATGAATGTAACAGTACGGATGATACAACAAATTGCTGCAATTGCCATCAGAAGGCCACACCCAGAACGGATAGAGGGTTGAAGCAGTTAAAAAACCGGCTGAACCGTATCACAGGTCAGTTGAACGGAATCGGAAAGATGCTGGAAGAAAATCGCTATTGCGGAGACATTCTCACCCAGGTGGCGGCGGTGGAAAGTGCGTTGCAGGCTTTCGGCTATCTGATTCTGCAGGAACATATGGAAACCTGTGTGGTGGAGGAAATCCAGAAGGGGAATCTGACTGTGGTGGAGGAAGCTGTGGATTTGATGAAGAAGCTGAAGTGATGTGACCAGATTTGCGCAGCCGAGAATGAATTTCCCCCAGGGGATGGATAAGAAGAGACGGAAAATAATGAGGAGAGTGCGATGAAAGAACGTTATCATATATCGGGAATGACCTGTTCGGCCTGTTCCTCCCATGTGGAGAAGGCGGTGAACAAGCTGGCAGGTGTGGAGAAGGCGTCGGTGAACCTGTTGACGGAGACTATGGAAGTCAGTTATGACGGGCAGGTGCTTGACGGACAGGGGATTATTACGGCAGTGGAGAAAGCGGGATACGGCGCGGAACTGATCATCGGCGGTGCCCGCAGGACTGCAGAAACGGAAAGGGACCATGAGCCAGAAGGAGGCGAGAGGCGCCAGATGTCCGCGGGTACGTCCTGTGGGGGAAGCATCTGTGACGCGGGAAATGCAAATGCAGGGAGAACAGGAACAGAAGGAAGGCAGAGTCAGGGGCGCGCCGGAGGCAGGAGCAGTCTGCAGAAGAAAGCGGAGGAAGAGGACAGGGCCATGAAATGGCGGCTGGGTATCTCCGTTGCCTTTTTGCTGCCGCTTATGTATGTGGCTATGTATCATATGTACAATGAGTGGTTTGGTCTGCCCATTCCCGGATTTGTACACAGATATCTGCATGGCAGTGAGAATGCCGTTACTTTTGCGCTGACACAGCTGCTGTTGCTTCTGCCCATTGTGTATATGAACCGGAAATTCTTCGCGGTGGGATTCAAGACCCTTCGGCATCTGAGCCCTAACATGGACAGTCTGATTGCCCTGGGGGCTTCCGCGGCTATTGCTTACGGCATTTTTGCCCTGTACAGGATCAGTTATGGACTGGGGCACGGAGACATGGGGCTGGTGGAACAGTATTCTCATGATTTATACTTTGAATCCGCAGGGATGATACTGACATTGATTACTGTGGGGAAATATCTGGAGAGCCGGTCTAAGGGCAAGACCAGCGAAGCCATTACCAAACTGATGGATTTGTCCCCCAGAACGGCCATACTTCTCACCGAGGATGGCAGAGAGGTGGAAATTCCCACGGAAGAGCTGCAGGCCGGGGACATCTTCCTTGTAAAGCCGGGGAGTCTGGTTCCCGTGGACGGTACTGTGCTGGAAGGAAGCTCCAGTGTGGACGAGGCGGCTATCACAGGCGAGAGTGTGCCGGTGGAGAAGCAGGAAGGCGACCGGGTGGTGTCCGCTACCGTGAATAAGGCGGGATTTCTGAAATGTAGAGCGGACCGGGTGGGGGAGGACACCACTTTGTCGCAGATTATCCGTCTGGTGGAGGAGGCCAGTGCCAGCAAGGCGCCTATAGCCCAGCTGGCGGATAAGGTGGCGGGGGTCTTCGTTCCTGTGGTGATCTGCATTGCGCTGGTGACGCTGGCCGGATGGCTTCTGGCGGGAGCCGGCGGGGAATTTGCCATCTCCACAGCAATTGCGGTGCTGGTGATTTCCTGTCCCTGTGCTCTGGGGCTTGCCACGCCTGTGGCGATTATGGTGGGAACCGGCGTGGGAGCGGGGCACGGCATCCTGATTAAATCCGGCGAGGCGCTGCAGCAGGCCAGAGAGACAGATACGGTTGTCATGGATAAGACGGGCACCATCACCGCGGGAAAGCTGAAATGTATGCAGGTGAGTGTCTGTGTGCAGGATGTGTCCACGGAAACGCTGGTGCAGATAGCGGCGGCGCTGGAGAAAAAAAGCGAGCATAGAAAGCATCAGCGTGTTTGTTTCGCTGCAGGAAGTGGAAGAAGTTTATAATTATGCTGACAGCACTGCACCTGGAACAGCTTATGCAGTCAACAGTA
>JAAWLQ010000453.1 GCA_022797995.1 Lachnospiraceae bacterium | reverse complement strand
TCTTTCGTGGCATTCAGCACATACTCTGTACCCCAGTGGGGACATACCACAACGAAATCCGCCAGTTCCCCGGCCCGGCGCAGGTCTTCCGCCACTCTCTCCCTGTCCAGCATGTCCACGGCAAAGGGCATATCCGCAGGCAATGGAATCCCATTGGTACCGTAAGTATAGTTCAGAATGGCAATCTGAATTCCATCCTGTTCATAGACATAAATCTCCTGCTGGCCTTCTTCACTGTCATGAATGCCCAGCACCGCCATATCCGGATAGCTCTCCCTCCAGAAGGAGAGACAATTCAGAATTCCCTTCTTCCCCTTATCCAAAGCATGGTTGGTGGCGTGGAGCACCACGTCAAAGCCGGTGTCCGCCAGCGCGTCCCCCAGCTCGTACGGCGCATTAAAGGCCGGATAACCGGAGACACCCAGCTCTTCTCCGCCGATGATTACCTCCTGATTCACCAGCGCCAGGTCCGCCGCCTGGATTTCATCCTTCATCTCCGCAAAAATCGAGGTGAAATCATATCCGCCGCCTTCCAGTCTGCCGCTCTCCGCCGCCGGCGTGTGCAGCAGGATATCTCCCACCATCACCAAAGTGATTTCCGGCTGAACAGCCTGGGACGGCTCCTGGCGTGCAGAGGCCCCCTGCCGCCCGGAAAGCTCCCCTGGTTGTGCCGTATCCGAAGAATCCCCCGGGGAGGTATCCTCTGGTCCTGAGATACCCATCTGACCGGATGCTGTCCCCACTGCCTGGCTCTCTGCCTCTGCCGGGCTCTCTGCTTCTGCCCTGCCTTCGTCTTCTCCCTGGTATCCTGCCTGGCCGGTGTTCCCTCTCTGTGCCTCTCTGCCGTCCGGATTTGCCCTTTCGCCTGTGCCTGACCCGCCGTCTTCCCCAACCGTATCGTAAGCCTGTACCACCTGACTGCCAGATGCCTCTCCTTCTCCGGCAGTTTTTCCGTCCCACAGCAGGAATGTCACTGCCGCTGCCGTGAGAAGGCATGGAAGCCAGATGGCGGTATAATGATTTTTTCTATGATATTTTCGATGATTTTCTCTATTTCTTTTTCCGTTCATAAAGTACTCCTGTATGATAAAGGGGAATGCTACAATAAATAGAAATCAAATTTCTATCATTTCCATCAATTGTCCCATTCCTGTTGCCTTCACAGAAAAACCGAACTTTTCGTAAAAAGGCTCTTTTCCTTTCACTGCCGTCAGGCCAATATCAATTATGGTACCTGGGATAGCCTTGCTTTTAATATGGTCCAACAGATGATTCACTATGCTTTTTCCGATTCCTTTTCCCTGGTATTCCGGCAGGACGATAATCTCCTGTAAATACCAGTACATGGCCCCATCGCCCACAAGTCTTCCCATTCCCACGACTTTGCCGTCACAGATGGCCGACACATTGAACAGCCCGTTTCTCAGCGCCGCTTCCACTTGCTGGACAGGTCTCTCTATAAATCCGGCCGCCATTTTCAGTCGGATGAAATCCTCTGCTTTCAGTACATTATCCACTAATTCAAATTGTATTTCTTCCATACTCGTCTCCTTTATCTACTCAGGATTAAGTTCACCGCATCAATTATGCGAATTTGTTCCTGATCAGAAGAAAGAAATGTCTATTTCTTCTATCTGCTCAGAATCAGGTTCACCGCATCAATCAGATCCTGGCTGAATCCTTCCAGATCATCCATTGTGATGACATTTTCACCCACAAGCATTGCAATATTCCATATTGCATCCGATTTACTCCTTTCAAGAATCACCCCCGGGTGTTTCCTGTCCTTTTTGATTCTCTTCTCAAGCTCCCAGAAATGATCGGATGCATTGCCCGGCGAACTTAACAGTTCTATGTATTCTTTCGTAAGTCGTTCCATGTAATGTTCCTGCCAGTCAGGAAGTTTTTCGAGGAACAGTTTCCAGTCACTTTTAGAAATTACAACCATAGGTTCCGGCTCCTTTCGTCTATATTACAAGTATCATATTCTTTCTACAAAAACATTTCATTCCACGCCTAAAGCCTTAAATACCGCGTCCTCCGCGCTGCTGTAAAAAATCAGATTGAAGCACCCAATCAACTCTGTGGGCACGCCACCCAAATCACCTGCAGAGGAAATGGGAAGCAGTACTTTCTTCGCCCCATTATCCAGACATGTCTGCAACACATTAGCCAGTTCCTCTACCTTCTGCACTATTCCGCTGATACTGATTTCCCCCAGCACAGCCATGCTGCTCAAAACAGGCTTGCAAAGGAGGCATCCGCATCGTACCAGAAAATCAGGCGTTGCCCACCTGTGAACTGTTCATTTAACTTTTTTTCAATTTCCTTCAGGTTTAGTTCGTCCATGAATTGGTTCCTGCCATTAGCTATAGTTTATTTTTAACTTCCCAGTATCCGCCACGGGCAGAGCCGTGTCTTATAAGAACTCCCTCTTCACGAAGTTCCCTGATGTATCTTTCTGCAGTACGCTGTGCAACAGACATGGACTTGGCTATGCTGGCAGCAGAAGCCTTATTATTGTCGGTAATGAGCTTTATAATCTTCGCCTTCACATCTCCGTCATTCTCCGACACTTCTCCGACATTATCTCCGACATTTGCCGACACATCACTGGTATCATGAGCGGTTCCTGCCAGTAAAGGTTTGCGGAAAAGATTCACCCGGAATGTCTCCGGCATCTCAATAAACTCCACCTCCGGCAATCCATACTCTCTGGCTGCATTCTGAATTCTCCGCAGACCGGTTCCCCACGCCTCTATCAGACCGATCTGACTGAAGACATTGGCAATGGTACGGTTTCTCAATTTGGAATGCCCCTGCAATGCCTCCTCAAATGTCAGTCCGTTATAGAGTCCGCCCGGAGATGTTACCTCAAGGCGATCATCGTAGATGGCAACCTGCACACAGGATTCCTCTGTCATATTGCGATGTTATGTAAAGTCAATAGTTATGCAAAGCCAGTTCCGAATTCCCCATAAAATTAGGGAATCCAGAACTTTTTGCTTTGCATAAGATTTTACCAGTTTATAGATTCTTTTTCAACCAGTCAATCAAATCTTCTTTCTGCTTTTTGCTGTACTTCTGGACTGTCGCCACAGATGCGCTATGCTTTTTCAACTGTTCTTCTTTCATCTTTGGATTCGTTTTCGCATAGATCTCGGTCGTGACCACTGAGGTGTGACCCAGCAGGTCGCGGATATAGACCAGGTTCACTCCTGCCTCCAGCAGATGCATGGCCTTGCTGTGGCGAAAACTATGGTTTGTTATCTTATCCCTGAATAAGTCCGGGTGTCTGGTTCTGGCAGTTGACACATACTTATCTATGATGTACTGTATACCTGCACGGGTAAGCTTCTCTCCGTTGCGGTTCACAAACAAAGGCTCGTCTGCATCCGTCCTG
>JAAWLQ010000452.1 GCA_022797995.1 Lachnospiraceae bacterium | reverse complement strand
GTGGAGGAAGAGGAGAAGAAGACCGTGCAAATGCCGCAGGTAAAGGGCAAAAGCGTGGAGGAAGCCAGAAATGCGCTGACAGATCTGGGCCTGAAATCCGAGGTGGAATATGAGGAGACAGACGAGATTGAAGCAGGGGAAGTAATCAGCGCAAATGTGGAAGCCGGGTCAGAGATAGAAGTGGGAAGTACAATAAAGCTTGTGGCCAGCGCCGGGCCCCAGGGGGTTGAGGTGCCGTCGGTAGTGGGGCTGAGCTTTGAGGATGCCAGCAGCAGACTGAAAAGCCAGGGCTTTGAAGTGACCAAGGCGGAAGAGTATTCCGGGGAAGTGGAGGAGAATATTGTAATTTCCCAGGTGCCCTCCGCGGAGACAAAGGCGGCGAAAGGCAGCAATATCACGATTACGGTGAGCCAGGGGAAAGAGCCTATCTGGGTGCCGAAGCTGGTGGGATTCTCCGAGCAGGACGGAATTGCCATTGCTCTGGAGGCAGGACTGCAGATCGGGGACGTGGCCTATGTATATCATTCCGAGTACCCGGAAGGACAGATCTGCTATCAGAGTCATTCTATCAATGCTTATGTGGCGCCGGACACGGCGATTGACATTCAGGTGAGCAAGGGACCGGAGCCCGAGGCCGCGCCCACCTATAAATGTAATGCCAGCATAATGGCGCCTTCCCCGGAGGAAGCGCCGGACTATGTGGCGGGTACGGAAGTCGCCGTGACATTTGTGACGGATGACGGCAAGATGCTTCTGGAGACGAAGACCGCCAGCTTCCCGCTGTCGGCTAATTATTCCGGACTGAATGCATCCGGAGGCACAATAACCATGGTCTATACCGTTATTGTGGGAGGGTCTACTGCCACCGATCCCACCACCGGGGAAGAGGTGAATGTTCCCGGTACGCCGGAACCACGTTCCTTTACCAGAAGAATAGAATTCGTGCAGGAATAGGAACGTAAATTATGCGGGGAAAGATAGTCAGGGGAATCGGCGGATTTTACTATGTGAAGGCGGTGTCCGGAGGGCCGGAATCGGACATTTATGAATGTAAGGCAAAGGGAATCTTTCGAAAGGATAACCGGAAGCCTCTTGTAGGGGATGAGGTTATCCTGGATGTGCTGGATGAAGAGAAAAGGCTGGGGAATATCAGCGAGCTGCTGCCCAGGCACAGTGAGCTGATACGCCCGGCGGTGGCAAACGCAGACCAGGCGGTGGTGATATTTTCCATCGTGAAGCCCCGCCCCAACTTCAATCTGCTGGACCGCTTTCTGATTATGATGGAACAGCAGGGCGTGGACTGCATTATCTGTTTCAGCAAGGAAGACCTGGATGAGAAGGGAGAGGGCGGAAAGTACCGGCAGATTTATGAAAACTGCGGATACAGAACACTGGCCGTCAGCGCGAAATATCAAAGGGGAATCGGGGAGCTGAAAGAACTGCTCACAGGCAGAACCACCGTGGCGGCAGGTCCCAGCGGCGTGGGGAAATCCTCCCTCATCAACTGTCTGCAGTCGAATGTGGTGATGGAAACCGGTGAAATCAGTGCCAGAATCGAGAGAGGAAAGCATACTACCAGACATTCCGAGCTGATTGACATCGGTGAGAATACATATATTCTGGACACGCCCGGCTTCAGCTCTCTGGGGCTTTTTGACCTGGAGAAGGGGCAGCTGGCAGAGTACTATCATGAATTTGAACCCTATGAAAAATTCTGTGAGTTCGGGGGATGCTCCCATATTAACGAGCGGAAATGCGGGGTGAAGGATGCGCTGGCGGAGAAGCTTGTCAGTGATATCCGCTATGAGAATTACTGTCTTCTGTACGAAGAACTGAGCAAAATGCGTTACAGAAGCGGCAGACGGATTTAGAATGGCAACGCTCAGGCAGGGCAGGAAGTGCCGGCGGGAGTGTGAAGAGTCAGATATTAACCGGACTGTGCGGTAAAAATATAGAGAAAGGCGAAAACCTGAAATATAAGGACTTTCGAACAGGTATCATCAAAATGAAACTGGGAATCATCGGATTGCCGAACGTAGGAAAAAGTACATTATTTAATTCGCTGACAAAGGCGGGGGCAGAATCGGCCAATTACCCTTTCTGCACCATTGACCCCAACATCGGGATTGTGTCCGTGCCGGACGAGAGGCTGAAGCTTTTGGGGGATATGTATCAGTCGAAGAAGGTGACCCCGGCCGTGATAGAGTTCGTGGATATCGCCGGACTGGTAAAAGGCGCATCCAAAGGAGAAGGCCTGGGGAATCAGTTTCTGAGCAATATCCGCGAGGTGGATGCCATTGTCCATGTGGTCAGATGCTTCGAGGACGACAATGTGGTGCATGTGGACGGCAGTGTGAATCCCCTGCGGGATATAGAAACCATCAATCTGGAGCTGATATTTTCCGATCTGGAGGTGCTGGAGAGACGGATTTCGAAGGTGGCGAAGGCTGCCCGGATGGACAAGACCTGCGCGAAGGAGCTGGCTTTGCTGGAGCGATTGAAGGAACATCTGGAGAGCGGGAAACCTGTGAAGACCATGGAGGCAGGGGACGAGGACGAGAGTCTGCTTCTGAAGGAATACAATCTGCTGACCGGCAAGCCCGTGATCTATGCGGCCAATGTGGCGGAGGAAGATCTGGCGGACGACGGCGCCTCCAATGGAAAAGTGGCACAGGTGCGGGAAGCCGCGGAGAAGGAAGGCGGCGAAGTGTTTGTGATCTGCGCGCAGATCGAGCAGGAGATTTCCGAGCTTGACGAGGATGAGAAGGCGATGTTCCTGGAGGACCTGGGTCTGAAGGAGTCCGGTCTGGAGAAGCTCATCAGGGCCAGCTACCACACTCTGGGGCTGATGAGTTTCCTGACCGCAGGAGAGGACGAGACAAGGGCATGGACTATCAAAATCGGTACGAAAGCTCCTCAGGCGGCAGGCAAAATTCACTCTGATTTCGAGAGAGGATTCATCAAGGCGGAGGTTGTCAATTACCGGGACCTGCTGGAACAGGGCTCCCTGGCAGCGGCCAGGGAAAAAGGGCTGGTCGGCATCGAGGGCAAGGATTATGTGGTCCGGGACGGGGATGTGATCTTATTCCGGTTTAATGTCTGACCAGTGTGGATAGAATTTTACGGAATGTCTTAGACGGAGGGTGTTATGGGCGCTAACGATATTGCATTTCCCAATCTGGGAATCTATCTGAGAGATGTGCCGAAGTCTTTCAGTGTATTCGGCTTTAACATAGCTTTCTATGGCCTGATTATCGGAATCGGTGTGCTTGCGGGGCTTCTGATGGCAGTCCGCATGGCCAAAATTACGGGACAGAATCCGGATGACTACTGGGATTTCGCCATTTATGCCGTGATTTTTTCCATTATAGGAGGCCGCATTTACTATGTGATATTTGCATGGGATTATTATAAGGATGATCTGCTGGGCATTTTCAGGCTG
>JAAWLQ010000451.1 GCA_022797995.1 Lachnospiraceae bacterium | reverse complement strand
CGTCAAAGTTTGCCTGTCCATCCTCCTCCGGCCACTGCGAAGGGGAGACAACGGACGCAATTCTTCCCAGAATCTCTTCCACCTCACCGGGCATTTGTTCGCGGGAGAGCAGAAGGCCATTGAGAAGCTGGGTGAGAATCATGTGTACTTCCTTCCTTATCTGATGGGAGAGCGTTCTCCTCATAACAATCCCAATGCCAGAGCGGTGTTCCTGGGAATGAGCATGGATACCACCAGGGCGGATATGACTCAGGCGGTGCTGGAAGGCGTGGCGTTTGCTCTGCGTGATTCCCTGGAGGTGGCAAAGTCTCTGGGAATCGAGCTGACCCGGACAAAAATCTGCGGCGGCGGCGCGAAGAGTCCCCTGTGGAAGAAGATCATTGCCAATGTGCTGAATCTGAAGGTGGATGTGATAGAGAGCGAGGAAGGGCCTGCCATGGGCGGCGCAATGCTGGCGGCTGTGGCCTGCGGAGAGTACGGCAGTGTGGAAGAGATTGCCGCGAAAGTGGTGAAGGTCGTGGAGACCGTGGAGCCGGAGGCCGAGCTGGTGGCGAAGTACGAAGAGCGTTATGCACAGTTTAAGGAGATTTATCCTGCCTGTAAGCCGCTGTTTTAAGCTTTTTGTAAGTAGAATAAGAAGATGCTGCCGTGTCGGGGATGATTCAATTTCCGGTGCGGCAGCTTTTATTCCGAAAACCGCTTTTTATATTGCTCCAGTTCAGCACGGAGCCGCTGTACCTCCATTTCTGCCTCTTCCTTTGCCTTCCTTTCGCGTTCTGTATTGACGCGCTCCTCCGCAAGGGCTTCTTCCCGCGCCGCTTCCCTTTCCAGCTCTATACGCCTGTCAAATGTGTAGTCCAGTTGTGTCACCTTTGTTACCTCCTCGCGGCGCTTTGTCAGAAATTCCTGCAGTACGCCCTCCTCAATGCAACGGTCTATGGCTTCATTTATCGCCTTCGCCAGATCTTTCTCTGGATGCATTTCAAGTTCCTCCCGCACATAGTCCACAAATGTCATGTATTGCTCCAAAACCGGGCATTTCGACAGCAGCTTGCTGTTCATTCCCGAATTGATGTTATATACCGTGCAGGTCAGCTCAAGCTCCGGCTTCTCCATTGGGTTTGCGTACGCATCAGACAGCTTCTGCTGATACTGCTCCGGCTGCTCCTCCATCCCATTGTAAAACACCGCGAATCGGGGTGTTGGGATTTTCACCAGCTTCCGTCCATAAATATTTTGCTTTTTAACCCACTGCTCCAGGATGTTCGTCACATAGATCAGCTCACGCAGGGGCATATTGGGGCAGATTGTGGATTCATGCTCATACACGCTTAAGTTCATATCCAGAATGAACGCCGCGTCGTTGCGCACCGACAGGGATATTCCCCGCTCCAGGTTACACACCTCCACAAGGTGCGGATCCCTGTAATCCGACTGGTTCAGCGCATTATACACCTCCAGCGCATACTCCGGCTCCTCGCACAGCATGCCGAACACATCACTTTTGTACTCTCTGTTTCCCGCCATAAAGCGCCTCCTTTTTCTTGCAGGAGAGTCGCAGATCGGGTATTATATGCGGAAACTCCTGCCCTTATTGATAATGAATGGATGAAATAAAAGCATGAATTTCCTTGATCGTATGAAAAACTGAAGATTTGACAAGTATGCAGCTCTAACGGCCATACCGGATTTGAAATAATGCTTTGGATAAAGTCTAGCATATTCAGGAAAGAAAGACAAGTATATTTTTGGTTCAGCCCGGAAAAACAAATTGTAATTTCCCTGTGAATCAGCTATACTAAAGGCAAAGACAGAAATCCGTGTCAGGTTTGTGGGGAGGCGAGTATGGCAAGAACAGTAGGAATCGGGATTCAGGATTTCGCAAAGATGATTACAAATGACTGCTTTTATGTGGATAAGACAGATTTTATCCGGGAATGGTGGGAGAGCAAGGATGATGTAACGCTGATTACCCGACCCCGCCGTTTTGGCAAGACATTGAATATGAGTATGCTGGAGCAGTTTTTCTCCGTGGATTATGCAGGTCGTGGAGAATTGTTTCAGGGGCTGTCTGTGTGGAAGAATGAAGCATACAGAGAACTCCAGGGGACATATCCGGTGATCAGCCTGTCCTTTGCCAGAGTAAAAGAAGTAAATTATAGGGATACCAGAGAGAAAATCTGTGAAATTATCAGGAATCTTTATATTAAATATGATTTTTTGAAGGAAAGCCCGGTGTTGACAGATGCGGATAGAGCGTATTATAACAGAATTCTGGAACCGGAGATCGGTAATTCTGATGCCACATCCGCATTATATCAGCTGTCCGATTACCTGTACCGCTATTACGGCAGAAAGGTAATCATTCTCCTGGACGAATACGATACGCCCATGCAGGAAGCGTTTGTGGGCGGCTACTGGGAGGAAATGGTGTCTTTTACCAGAAGCCTGTTCAATTCAACCTTTAAGACCAATCCCTGGCTGGAACGGGCGGTTATGACAGGTATCACCAGGATCAGTAAAGAGTCTATCTTCTCTGATCTGAATAATTTGAAGGTAGTGACTACCACTTCGGACGAATATGCCACATCCTTTGGCTTTACGGAGGAGGAAGTGTTTGCGGCGCTGGAGGAATGCGGACTTTCAGAGAAGAAGGAAGAGGTGAAGAACTGGTATGACGGCTTTATCTTCGGAGAGTACAGGTATATCTATAACCCCTGGTCCATTCTGAATTTCCTGGATACAGGGAAACTCGGTACCTACTGGGCGAACACCAGCTCCAACAGTCTGGCGGGTAAGCTGATCAGAGAAGGAAGCCGGTCAGTGAAAGAGAAATTTGAGATCCTGCTGCGGGGAGGAAGCATCCAGTCTCCTATAGACGAGCAAATTGTATATAATCAGTTAAGAGGAAATGAGAGTGCAGTCTGGAGTCTGCTGCTGGCAAGCGGTTATCTGAAAGTGCTTTCCTATGAGGACTATTTTGAGATTCCGGAGGATGCACAGCCGAAATATGAGCTGATGCTGACCAACCGGGAGGTAAAACTGATGTTCCAGAATATGATCCGGGACTGGTTCAAAGAGGCCGAAACAGATTACAATGATTTTATTAAGGCGTTGCTGCTGGATGATCTGGATGCCATGAATGAATATATGAATCGTGTGGCACTGAGGACGTTCAGTTACTTCGACACAGGAAACAATCCTTCCGGAGCGGAGCCGGAACGTTTTTATCATGGATTTGTACTGGGACTTTTGGTGGATCTACGGGACAGATATGTGATTACATCCAATCGGGAAAGCGGTTTTGGGAGGTATGACGTGGTGCTGGAGCCCAGGAATTCTGAGAAGGACGCGATAACAAATAATCGCTGTGAATATGCGATAACAAATAATTGCTATGGAGATGCAATTATTATAGAGTTTAAGGTGCGGAATCAGAGGAG
>JAAWLQ010000450.1 GCA_022797995.1 Lachnospiraceae bacterium | reverse complement strand
TGAAAATATTTCTTTGACAGCCATTTTTCGTACAGTCTGTCCTCCAGTCCTTTGGGATCATAAGTCTTTGCCAGTTCCTTGCTCATCTTTTCTCCTTTCTTCTCCAACAAAAAACCCTCTGCCGACTTTCCGTCAGCAAAGGGCGTCATCAACGCGGTACCACCTTTGTTCACAGCGGAATTCCACATGATCCGCTGCCTCAGCGACTTCTGCTAAAGTCCTATCCTTTAACGGGGATAACTCGTGAAATCCTACTCTGCCGCGTTCCCATTTCCGGCCGCGCTTTTCAGACTCCCGGCTTGGAAGCTACCTTCCGCATTCCTTCCTTCGAACAGCCTCTCAGCGCTCCATACAGGAACGGCCGTTCTCTCTTTTAAGGGGTGATGCGTACTCCTCTTCGTCACTGCCTTTTTACTATACTGCCTACTATATGCTATGGCGCAAATTTTGTCAAGTTCAAAAATGCCTGGCCGTTCAAAAATTATTCCCGCTTAAACTGGTCTGGTAATATTTTTCTGTTCTGGTACTTTCTATCATGCCACTTCTGCGCTACACTGTCAATAATCCACAGGGGCTGATGGAAATCTCTGAATGCGTAACAGTTCAGACAAGGCACTGAACTGTTACCCTAATTCACTGTGTGGATATAATAATTTCAGGAGAGTATAGTTATGAGTAAACAGAAAAAAGAGAATCAGGAGACTGAACGGAAAAAAAGTTATGGATTGCTGATCATCGGTGCCGTAGTATTGATTGCGGGAATTATTTTCTCGGTGTACGCGTACAACACCAGCTATCAGGAATCCGTCACTGTGGGAACGGAGCTGTCAGAGCTCAAGGCACAGGCAAAGGAGATAAAAGAAGGGACCGCCGAAGGCGATCTGGATGGGCTGAACGCGCAGATCAGCGCGCTGTCCGCGGAAAAGCTGGGGCTGGAGCGGCCTTATTCATACGGGCTGGTTGCCGTGTTCTTCGCCATTCTGCTCACTGCAAAAGGGCTCTATAATGCATTGATTGGGGTGCGTTCTTCCGACAAAGTCGATGTCAGACGCCTTGCCCAGGCCGGACTTCTCACCGCACTGTGTTATATCGGTTTCGCCTTCTTTAAAATCGATATTCCGGCGGGCACCGAGAAGGCTTCCTTCCATTTCGGCAACGTGTTCTGTGTGCTGGCGGCACTGCTGCTGGGCGGTTACTGGGGCGGTCTGGCCGGAGCGGTGGGCATGACCATCGGAGATCTGACCACCACCTATGTGACCAGCGCGCCCAAAACCTTTCTGCTCAAGCTCTGCATCGGGCTTATCGTAGGACTGGTTGCCCATAAAATCTTCAAGCTCTGCAAGAGCCATTCCCCCAAATATGTCACGGGAGTCACGGTTCTGGCCGCCGTCTGCGGCATGGGCTTTAACGTGGTGGCCGACCCGCTGGTGGGTTATTTCTACAAAACTTACCTCTTCGGCGTGCCTCAGGACATCACCGCAATTCTGGTGAAGATCAGCGCTCTGACCACCAGTGTCAACGCGGTGGTCGCCGTCATCGCCGCATCCGTCATCTATCTGGCCGTGCGTCCCGCCCTGAAAAAGGCCGGGCTATTCGTGGAGGTGTAGTCTGGCCGTCCCGGTCCGGACTTTTCAATGTGATACTTTGAGCCACGGCCTGGGACAGACGAGCTCATGTAGGTATTTTTTGGAAGACCGCCGCCTGAAAGGTACCTGTTCCATCCCCGCTCTTGCAGGAAAACTGCATGTGAGTCCCCTTTACCTGCCAGATTTCCTGCCGCTCCAGGGCGTGGAGCAGCCCCTCATATGCGCTGTCATCCTCATAGCGCTCCACACTGACCAGATACCCCCGGGGCTTCAGCAGCGCCGAAAGCACTTGCGCATACTGTCCGTGCCGCCGTTCCTGCTCTTTTGCTGACAGCGCCGCTCCCCCGGCTTCCTCACAGAGAGGCCTCCACGCCGCATTTTCGTGCGCCGTGCGGCAGGAAAACAGTGTGTCGCACATCCCCGGCAGCTCCTGTGGAGCGGCATCCTCATGCTCGCAAATGGTTTCGCCCGTGGGCATAAAACGCACATTTTGCAGCTCGATCTTTCCGGCAAGCTCCCGGGCCACACGGACAGCCCCCGGGGATAAATCCAGACCTGTGACAGAGGAATCCGGATGCTGTAGCGCAAGGAAGCAGGTGAGAATCCCATTCCCGCAGCCCATGTCAAAAATATCCCCGGCAAAAAAGGAATCCTGCTTCAACAGATACTCCGCTGCCCTCTTAAAAAATACGCGGTCATAAAAGGAGGCCGCCAGAAGGCTCATGCGCAGATTCTGATTCAGATACTCCACAAGTTCCTCCTGACGGTGGAGATATATCGTATCACCTGTCCCATAAAGCAGACGCTCTTCCGAGCGGCCAAACAATTCGTCCAGCCGCTCTATATGCCTTCCGCCTTCTTCCTCACCAAAAGCCTCCAGCAATGCCGTATCCAGTCTGCTGATCTTGACGATACCTGTCCGGGCAAGATATTCTTTTATATCCTGATTCTGCATATAATCCCCCGCTTCTTCATTGTCAGGTCCGCCGTTCTCTACTCCATTCACCACAATAGATGCACAGAAAGCGGCTTCCCATGTTTTCTGCAAATAAACTCAATCCCGGAATTCAACGGTAATATTTCCCATGGAGCATTCTATTTTCATTTCCTTATCCGCATGGTTATCAATATTTCTCTCGCTGGAGAATCCGCTGAAGCTGTCCTCTCCCACGGAAATGTTGCCCATGGCGCCCTCCAGCTTATAGTTGAATTCAGCTTCGCTGCCCTCCAGTGTCATCTCCACATTCCCCATAGAACAGTTTACATCCACATCTCCGTTCACAATGCCTCCGGCCAGGAATTCTCCCATGCCAACCTCGGCGTCCAGTTTCGTAATCAGCATATCGTTCAGCTGTATGGATCCGGCGCCAACGGAAACCTCCAGCTTCCGCACCTGGGGGCTCTCCAGTATGATCTGGCCGGCCCCCACCTCCAGCTCGGCCTCATCCGCGTAAAACTCGTCAAACCTGAGCTCTCCGGCGCCAACTTCGATATTCGCCTCGTCAAAATAGAAGTTCTCCGGCAGATAAAGAATAATTTTGCGTTTTCCGATATCCGTCCAGTTGACTGCCGAACCTGCGGTCGCCTTGATATACAGGGTATGTTCCCTTACATAGCCCTGTAATTTATGTGCATTTTCTGCTTCCAGATAGACGGAATCATCTCCCGAGCGCCTTGTCTCCAGCTGACAGCCGCCCACCTCTATCTCCAGCTTCCGTATGTCACTTCCAGGACAATATCTGTCTACATTCCCGTTCATTATACTGTAATCACTGTCAAACATGCTTGCATCATTGATATCATAGTCCACCACCCCATTGTCAATGATATCGGTAATACCGTCAAATACTTCCTCTCCGTC
>JAAWLQ010000449.1 GCA_022797995.1 Lachnospiraceae bacterium | reverse complement strand
GTCTCCCAGAGCTGCTCCGCGTCCATTTCCCCCAGGCCCTTATATCTCTGCAGGGTAAAGGGTCCCTTGTGGGTCTTGCGGTATTTTTCCAGAGCCTTGTCGTCATAGAGATACTGCTCCGCCCCCTTTGCCCCGAAGGCCTTGTAAAGGGGAGGCATCGCGATATACACATGTCCCTCGAAGATCAGCTCCGGCATAAAACGGTAGAACAGCGTCAGCAGCAAGGTGGAAATATGGGCACCATCCACGTCCGCATCCGCCATGATAATAATCTTGTCATAGCGCAGCTTCGATATATCGAAGTCGTTTCCGTACCCTTCCGAGAATCCGCAGCCGAAGGCGTTGATCATGGTCTTGATCTCCGCGTTGGCCAGCACCTTGTCAATGCTGGCCTTCTCCACATTCAGAATCTTGCCCCGGATGGGAAGGATGGCCTGGAACATCCGATTTCTAGCCGTCTTCGCGCTGCCCCCGGCGGAATCTCCCTCCACGATGAAAATCTCGCATTTGGAGGGATCTTTCGACTCACAGTTGGCCAGCTTTCCGTTGGAATCAAAGGAAAACTTCTGCTTCGTCAGCATGTTAGTGCGGGCCCGTTCTTCCGTTTTCCGGATTTTCGCCGCTTTTTCCGCACAGGAAATCACATTTTTCAGCGTCTCAAGATTCCGGTCGAAGAAATGGACAATCTCCTCTCCCGTCACCTTTGACACCACCTTCGCCGCATCCTGATTGTCCAGCTTTGTCTTCGTCTGTCCCTCAAATCTGGGATCCGGATGCTTGATGGAAACCACCGCCGTCATGCCGTTGCGCACATCCGCTCCGGTGAAATTGGCGTCCTTTTCCTTTAGAATCCCCAGCTGTCTGGCATAGGTGTTGATCACATTTGTGAACATGGTCTTGAAGCCGGTCAGGTGGGTTCCGCCTTCCGAATTATAAATATTATTACAGAATCCCAGCACATTTTCATGAAATTCATTGATGTACTGCAGCGCCACCTCCACGGAAATGCCTTCGCTCTCCCCTTTGAAGTAAATCACATCGTGCACCGGGTCCTGGGATTTGTTCATGTCCTTCACAAAACCCGTAATGCCGTCCGGTTCATGGAAAGTGACAATCTCCGGATCTTCCCGGCGCCTGTCCTCAAAGATAATGGTCAGTTCAGGATTCAGATAGGCCGTCTCATGAAGCCGGCTTTTCACATCGTCCTCCTTGAACCTTGTCTTGTCGAAAATGGTGTCGTCAGGCAGGAAATTAATGACAGTGCCGCTCTCCCGGGTCTTGCCGATCACGGGAAGCAGTCCGTTCTCAAGGGGAATCACCGGATTCCCGCGCTCATACTTATCCTGGTAGATGAAACCGCCCGTCTTTACCGTGACAGTCAGTCTGGTGGATAATGCGTTGACCACCGAGGAGCCCACTCCGTGAAGTCCTCCGCTGGTCTTGTAGACGGAATTGTCGAATTTCCCTCCCGCATGAAGTGTGGTAAATACCAGACGCTCCGCGCTGATTCCCTTCTCATGCATCCCCACGGGAATCCCTCTTCCATTGTCCGTGACGGTGGCGGAGCCGTCCGCCTCCAACGTGACGCGGATGGTATCGCAGAATCCCGCCAGATGTTCATCCACGGAATTGTCCACAATCTCGTATATCAGATGGTTTAGGCCCTTTGTGGATACGCTGCCGATATACATTCCCGGCCTCTTCCGCACTGCCTCAAGTCCCTCCAGCACCGTAATGCTGGAGGCATCATAATTGCCTGTCTTTCCCATTTGCCAAAACGCTCCTTGTTTTTCTATATCTCGAACTCCTGGAATTCGTCGTGAATTTCCTCCTGGTCAAGCCCTCCACGGGCCATCTCGAAGCTGTTGTCCCCCAGGATCTCCGCAACCTTCCTGTCCGGGTTCTGCTGAAGAATGTTAATCAGTTCAATAAAGTCCCGGATAATCTCCCGGGGCGTGATATGGCTCTCCGCACCCACACGATTATACTCCACCGTCAGGAAATAAACAAGATCTTCCTGGGTCATAGCAGGAGTATAATGGTACAGTCCTGCGTGGATATGCAACAGCTTCTCCACAAGAATGTACATTTCCTCCTGGGTCAGCATCTGCAGCCGGATGATTGGCGCGGACAGATCCCTCAGGTCCCCGCCGGCAAAATGGCCCTCCGCCAGCCGGGAGCGCAGCGCCTCATAGCTGAATACGCCCTTGTATTTATCCTCGATGCACTGTGGCGTTCCTCCCATGAGAAAGCCGATATGCCGCGCCTTCCCCTGGAGGACATCGTTGTACATGGTCAGTATCTTCTCATAATTGTTGGCCCTGGTGATGGAATTGGGTATCTTGAAGATATTCACAAGCTCGTCTATGATGACCAGCATTCCCTTATAGCCCGCCCCCACCAGAAAGGCCGCAAACAGTTTCAGAAAATCATACCAGGTCTCGTCTGTCACGATGAAATGAATCCCCAGGTCCTCCTTCGCCTCTCTCCGGGAGGGATATTCTCCCCGAAACCACCGGAGTACGTTTGATTTCAGCGCGGCGTCATCCTCTCTGTAGGCCTTCCAGTACAGGACCACCGCTCTGGCGAACTCAAATCCGTTTACCATCCCTTCCAGGGAGGAAGCCACCTGATAGATTTCCCTCTCCACCTGCTCGTCGAAGGCATCTCCCTCTTCCAGTCCCTGCAGCCGCACCTTCGTCCGGATGCCGGAGATCCATTTCTCCAGCACCAGCGGCAGTGCGCCTCCGTCCGGCTTCGATTTCGTGGAAAGGTTCTTCATCAGTTCCTTGTAGGTGGCAAGGCCCTGTCCCTTTGTCCCGGCAAAACGTCGCTCCGGAGACAGGTCCGCGTCCACCACCGCAAAGCCCTTCGCCGTGGCATAATTCCGGATTGTCTGCAGCAGAAAGCTCTTCCCACTGCCATATTTGCCCACGATAAAGCGAAAGGATGCTCCGCCCTCCCCGATCATCTCAATGTCGCGGAGTATCGCCGAAATCTCCTGGGTGCGTCCCACCGTGATATATTCCAGTCCTGCCCTGGGCACCACACCGCCTTTCAGGGCGTTGATCAGAATATTCGCAATTCTTGCAGGTACCTGTCCGGTCATCTCAATCCCACCATTTCCTTCACTTGCTCTCTATAATCCTCGTAAACAGACGCTTCGTCGTCCAGGATGCTGTCTCCTGTGTAATCCACCGCCTTCTCGTTGATTCCGTCTATCAGAACCTCCGGCATGATTCCCTGTTCGTCGGCCAGCCTCCGCAGATCTCCCTCTCCTGTCAAAGCCATGGACAGGGCCTGCAGCTCAGTCTCCGTCAGATTCTGGCGCAGCTGTACCCAGATGTCGGGGATTTCGTCCTGGGCTGCCTCCTGTGCAGAAAATTCCGGCCCGCATATTTCAGCGGCAGGTCCTGCCTTCTCCTGTGCTTCCGCCTTCTCTCCACCTTCCGCACTTTTTCCATCTGCTCCGGTCAGGAATAC
>JAAWLQ010000448.1 GCA_022797995.1 Lachnospiraceae bacterium | reverse complement strand
GCTTCTCTGCCGCTTCCTCCGGAGGAAACGGCTCCCGGAGAGCTTCTGCACTATTTTCTTCTGGAGCGAAGCACCCTGCTCCTGACGCCCCGGGTAATCGTGGAATACATGCGGACTCCCTACATTTTCCCCGCGGGAAATGTCCGTATCACATTTGACCGGTCCATTCGCTCTTCCGGGCAGACCCGGCATTTTCTGGGAAAGAAGATCCCCTTCCGGACCGTTCTGCCCGACGGGATACATATCCTGGAAGTAAAATACGACGAGTTTCTGCCGGACGCAATCAGAGAGCTGCTGGCAGAAGGGCAGGATTTGCGGAGAACCAGTTTCTCAAAATACAGCCTTTGCAGAAGTTACAGTACCATTTAAATATGTATAAACGGAGGAAGTAAAAATGAGTGTACAGGATGTTATCAAAAAGTCTTTCCTGAAAGGATTTCAAAACACGAATCTGTTGCTTAGAGATGTGGCAATTTTAATGCTGATGGCCGCAGTTCTGGGAATATATATTTATTTCATCTACCGCATTGTCACCTCGAATACTTTTTATTCCAAAAGCTTTAACACCTCGCTGATTCTGATGAGTGTCATCACGGCGGCAATTATCATAGCCATTCAGAGCAGCGTAATTGTCTCTCTCGGTATGGTGGGTGCGCTGTCTATCGTCAGGTTTCGTACGGCCGTTAAGGAACCACTGGATCTGATTTTCATGTTCTGGAGTATCAGTACGGGTATCATATGCGGAGCCGGTATGGTAGGGCTGGCTTTTGTACTCTCTCTGCTCGCCACGATTCTGGTGCTGGTATTTTACCGGCTTCCCGAAATCCGCAGGTCAATGATTCTGGTGGTCAATGCGGAGAACAATGCCTGTGCGGGAGAAATTTTTGATACTGTAAAAGCGCATGATAAAAACTACAATGTGAAATCCCGCAACCTTACAAAGGAAAGCGCTGATTTTCTCATGGAAGTCCGGCTGAAGGACTGTGAGAATCTTCTGAATGAGTTAAACGGCATTGAGGGTGTCATCTCTGTCTCCATGGTCACCCACAAGGGGGATGCCGCCTGTTGAGCATAAATGGCCGTAAGGAATTTGAAATTTACAGAATCCCGGCCAAATCGGAGACAATGCGAAACACCTCAGGAAAGAAAGGAACCTGGCATGAAACGGGCAAATATATTATATGTATTGTTTGTGGCTTCTCTAATCCTGATCCTGACCGCCGGAATTGTGCTTGGCATCAAAGGTCAGGAAGAGTGGGATATCCTGATAAACGATACCGGTCTGTCAGCTCCGGTCCTGTCGGCGGAAAGCGGATTCTATGACGAACCCTTTTCCCTGAGTATCACCTCGCCGGACAATGTCAGTATCTACTACACACTGGACGGCAGCCCTCCCACATCTGACTCCATGCTCTATACGGAGCCAATTCCCATTTCCCGCCGGGGTGACGGGGAAAATGACAATATCCATATTCAGAATATGCAGGAAGAGTGGCAGGACGGCTATGGAGAGGATCATGCCATCCTGGCCACCGTAGTCCGTGCCGCCGCCATAGACAGCCAAAATACCTGCAGTGATATTGTAACTGCAACCTATTTTATAGACCAGAATCAGGACAGGGATAAGCTTGTGGTCTCTCTGGTGGCAGACCCGTATGATTTATTCGGTGACAATGGAATCTATGTGACCGGAAAAGCTTATGACGACTGGTATCTGGGAGAGCGGGAAGGCAATATACCCATGCCGAACTTTCTTCAGCACGGAATGGACTGGGAGAGGCCTGTGGTACTGGAATTATTTGAGGGAGACAGTATCTTGCAGCAGCCCGCGGGAATTCGCATCCAGGGAGCTTCCGCCCGGGAATATGGTCTTAAGCGTTTTTCCGTTTATTCCAGGAAAAAATACAGCGGAAGCAACTGGTTTGACATTCCCCTCTTCGGTGACTGGAAAACCCATTCCTTCGCCCTTCGCTCGGGTTTCATGAATGCCTATATTCAACATCTGGTTCAGGACCGGAATATCGCTTCCGCGGAGAGCAGAGAGGTGGTTGTATATCTGAACGGGTCCTACTGGTATCCAACCTTTGCCCAGGAGAAATACAGCGGAAAATTTTTTCAGGAGCAATACGGCGTGGACGATGACAACGTGATTATCGTCAAGGGCGGAGGCGTTGACTCCGGCAGTGCGGACGATCACGCCCTCTATTTTGCCATATATGATTTTATTGACACTCATGATATGTCCACGCCGGAGGCCTATAAAGAGCTGAATGAGCTTATGGATATTCAAAGCTATATCGATTTCTCCTGTGTCAATATTTATTTTGGGAATCTGGATTATAACGAAGACAAAAATTCTGTGTACTGGAGAGCCAGAAAGACGGGGACCGGAG
The DNA here is from genome assembly GCA_022797995.1 of Lachnospiraceae bacterium. Lineage (GTDB taxonomy): Bacteria > Bacillota > Clostridia > Lachnospirales > Lachnospiraceae > Acetatifactor. The sequence goes on along the minus strand of JAAWLQ010000448.1, from coordinate 1,095 downwards.
AATATGAAGACGGCCGCTGGCGCTGGGCCCTGTATGACCTGGATCTGGAAAATCTGAACTACGGCGTACTTGAGGAAGATATCAACACCTTTACCATGGACACCCACTATGCCGGCAGTGCCCTCAATACCCGCCCAATGTGGGTAGCCCTGCGCAAGAATCCAGCATTTCGTCAGCAATTCGCCGTCAGCTTTATGGATATTGTGAATACGGATTTCACGGTTCAAAACGCCGTGGCGGCTTTGGAGGACTGGGAAGTATCTCTGCCCTGGGATGTGCGAACCCCGGAATGGGCTCTTCACTATTTCCCCGCCAGAACGGAGGCCATCACCGGATATCTCGCGGAGGAATTCGGTCTCACCGGAGAGAAGGCCGCCATCACACTCTCTGTCAACGATGCCCGGGGCGGGAATATTCTCCTGAACACCATCACTCCCGATTTATCCGAAGGCCAGTGGACGGGAATCTATTTTACGGATTATCCCGTAACTGTCACGGCTGTGCCGGACAAAGGCTACACTTTTGCGGGCTGGCAGTCGGACACCGCGGAGGAGCTCACTGAAAAAACTTTGACCTTGGATATTCCTGCGGAGGGTCTGCGGTTACAGGCTTTGTTTGAGAAGAAATGAGCCTGCCAGACTATTGGCTTGTTTCCCCGAAGACCTCCTCCGCCAGCTTCCGGCAGTATTCCAGGGAGAAGCTGCCGTCCTGCTTTATAATTTCGTTCCGGCCGGCCAGTTCTTCCGTATATTTGTCAAGAGGATACACCGTGACGCCGCCGAATCCCTGTTCCACATGACACACCAGAGGCTCCACGTCATACTCCTGAATCACTGCCTCTCCGTTTTCGTCCAGGCCTATAGTCACCCGGGCCATGCCGCCCACCATACGATTGGCAACGCCTTCCCCCGTGCCGGCAGTCCAGTTCACAAAATTTCCCAGAGAATAATATACCAGCGCCCCTTTATTAGTTCCCTGTGCATCATTGGCGCTGTCTTTTCCGGCTGCCCACACCACAGGCTCAATCACATGAGGATGAGTGCCCAGAATCAGGTCGGCCCCGTTTTCCGCGAAAAATGCCGCCCAGTCTTCCTG
>JAAWLQ010000447.1 GCA_022797995.1 Lachnospiraceae bacterium | reverse complement strand
TGTATGCGATTTTGCGAGATTCGCAGGCGCCAAAATGAGTTGAAAACTCATTTTGTGTGCATCAGCGTTACAGTTTAGCCGAAGGCTGAACTGTAACAATCAGAGCGGTAATTTCCGCAAAAGAATTGACTACTGCAATGAATGCGGGTAGAATGAAGCAGACAGGCCCAAAAGCGCAAAGCAAAGGAGACAGCATAAATGGATGAAAAAGCGAGAACGGAACAGTTGCTGATGACAGACTGGGAATTTGCCCTGGTAAAGAAAGACCCGGTGAGGGCGGACGAGGGGATGAAAGAAGCGGAGGAGAGGCCGGATATCCCGGAAGGACTTGAATTTCAGAAGATTGATCTTCCTCATGACTGGGCGGCAGATATGCCTCTCAACAGGGATATGGAGGGAGGCAGATCTCAGGGCTTTCATGACAGATGGGGAATCGGCTGGTACCGGAAGAAGATTACCCTGCAGGAGAAAAGGGTGGATCGTTGCTATACGCTGGTGTTCGGGGGTGTATACGAGAACTGTACGATCTGGGTGAACGGAAGACTGGCGGGAAGCCGCAGATATGGCTACAGCACTTTTCGCCTGGAGGTATCGTCGTATCTCGAAACAGGAGAAAATGAGCTGATTGTCAAGGTGGACAATACGATTTTTCCAGCGGACAGATGGTACAGCGGTTGCGGTATTTACCGAAGTGTGAAGCTGGTGGAGACACAGGTCCGGCACCTGGATTTGTGGAATGTGACTGTGCATACACAGTTCCAGGACGGGAAAGCGATCGTGAAAGTAGATGCCGGACTGCAGGCCTGTGTGCGGGGAAGGCTCCGCTGTCTCGGAACGGAAGCGGACTGTGAAATGAAAGCCGAAAAAGCAGAAACGAAATCGGACTGCAGAATGGAAGACGGAAAAGCAGAAACGAAAACGGAATGCGGAATAGAAGCCGGAAAAGCAGAAACCGTAGAAGAGAATGTGCTCAGGGCGGAAAATGAAGAGGGCAGGCTGACTTTTGAGGTGGAGAAACCCTGCAGATGGTCTGCGGAGCATCCCAATTTATACAGTCTCACTCTGGAGCTTGTGGAGGACGGCAGGGTATCGGATCAGATCTGCTGTAGAATCGGACTGCGGGAAGTGGAGATGATTCCGAACAGAGGATTATTCGTAAACGGAGAAGCGGTAAAATTGAAGGGAGTCTGCCTGCATCAGGAATGTGGCAGCCTGGGAATTGCTGTCAGACCGGAGATATGGCGGGAGAGGCTGTCTCTTTTGAAGGAAATGGGCTGCAATGCCATTCGGCCGGCACACCATACTTTTTCCGAAGAATTTATGGATCTTTGTGACGAAATGGGATTCTATGTGTATGAAGAGTGCTTTGACAAGTGGAAGGGTGGTCTGTATGGCCGGTATTTTGACCGGAACTGGAAGCAGGATGTGGAGGCCATGGTGAAGCGCGACAGAAACAGGCCGTCCGTGATTCTCTGGGGAGTGGGAAACGAGGTGGAGAATCAGGGCCAGGAATCCATGCTTTCCCTTCTGCGGATGCTCTGTGATGAAGTGAGGCATCTGGACGGAACCAGACCTGTGACATACGCCATGAATCCGCATTTTAAGAGGGAGAGTCAGGTTGACCTGTCTAAAATTACAGATATTCAGAAATTTGTGGACGAAGTGAGCGATACGGAGATTTATGATCCCCTGGAGAGAGTGGAGAGGATCTGCAGAATAGGAGAGATTGTGGATATTATTTCCTGTAATTATCAGGAACAGTGGTATGATTTGATCCATGAGAAGATGCCTGACAAGCTGATATTGGGAACGGAATGCTATCAGTATTTCCGCGGTCACAATGAACAGATGCAGAACTTCACGGACCGGATTCCGGCGCTGGACGTTATGGAGCGGGATTACTGTATCGGAGGAATGATCTGGACGGGATATGATTATCTGGGCGAATCCATGGGATATCCCGCCGTTGGCTGGAGCGGATCCATGATACATACCAACAATGAAGTGCGTCCCATGTATTATTTTTATCAAAGCTATTGGACATCAAAACCGGTGGTGCATTTCTCGGTCATGGACTATTCTCTGGCGGACGAAGGCTGTAAAGAGCACTGGGACACGCCTATTTATGCGGAACACTGGCATTTTCCACAGTTCAGGAGAACCCTGATCCCGTACAGGATTGACACAAACTGCGAAGAGGTGGAGCTGAGGCTGAATGGCAAGAGATTTTATGTGCCCTCTCCGGCCGAGTCCGGGAACGGAGTCATTACGGGATTTCTTCCCTGGCAGCCCGGTAAGGTGGGGGTCACCGGATATATCGGAGGAACGGCGGTATGCAGCCATACTGTTGTAACGCCGGGGCCGGCTGTGGAACTGCAGTTTAAACAGGAATTACTCAAAATCGAAAGCCGGCCGCTGAAAGGGTATCAGAAGCTGCTCACAGTGCGTGCCGTGGATGCGGAGGGAAATCCGTATTTCAGAGAAAGCAGCAGGGTGAGGTTCAGAGTGGAAGGTCCTGCGGAAATTCTGGCGGTGGATAACGGAGATATGATGGGAGGAGAGAGCCGGAGGGAAGACCGGATTCACCTGTACCATGGCGCTGCAAGTGTACTGATCAAGCTGACTGGAGAAGCAGGCCGGATTTCCGTATGGGCAGACGGAGAGGGGATGCACAGCGGACATTGTGTGGTGGAGGCAAAGGAAAATTCAACGTATTGACACAATTTTCTTCCCTTGCTAGAATAGAGATAATGGGGATGATACGCAGGACAAAGGGAGGAAAGGGATATGTACCACTGCCATGTTCGTTTTTATTTCACAGGTCAGACCTGCAGAGTGTTCGACATCATAAAAGAAAGTGTTCCGCCTGAGAACTTTTCATATACATTTTCCGAAAGCAGAACTCCGGAGGAGGCGTTGATATCCGGGGCGGATGTTATTGTGGCGAATTTACAGGATATGGATGCCGGGAAGGCGACAGGGAGTCTCCTTTCAGGTAAGCCGGAAGAGGCCGGACTTATTTTGTTGGCCGAGAAGGCACAGATCGGAGCCCTGACGGACAGACTGCCGGAAATAGAGGACATATGGACCTTTCCTTTGACGGACGAAGAGATCAGGTATCGTTTTCTCAGGTGGCAGGACAGACTTAAGAGAGATAAGGATTCCTGGCAGACCAGCCACTTTTTTGAGGCAACCATCAACAACATCCCGAATCTGATTTGGTATAAGGATAAAAATGGAATTCACGAGAAGGTAAATGACAGCTTCTGCAGGACAGTCAACAAGACAAAGCAGCAGGTGGAGGGCCGCGGACATGCGTATATATGGGACGTGGAGCAGGATGATCCCGCATGCATAGAGTCGGAGCGCATGGTCATGACCAAAAGGGAAACCTGTGTATCCGAAGAAGTCATCAAGACCGGAGAGGGAATGCGGACGCTAACCACTTATAAGTCTCCGCTGTATGATATTGACGGAAGCGTGATGGGGACGGT
>JAAWLQ010000446.1 GCA_022797995.1 Lachnospiraceae bacterium | reverse complement strand
TCCTTCCTGCGCAGGGCAATGGCAGGCAGTGGCATTCCGTTGAAAGTATTGTTCTTCACCATGGAATAAATGGCCATATCTTCAAATACAAGCCTATCTCCCGCCTGCAAAGGTTCCTCAAAAGAATAGTCCCCGATAATATCCCCCGCAAGACAGGTAGGTCCCCCCAGCCGATAAGTATATTCCTTCTCCCCCTCTTCTCCGCTTCCCCGCAGCGGCGGCCTGTAGGGCATTTCCAGCACATCCGGCATATGACAGGCGGCGGAGGTGTCCAGAATAGCAATGTCCATTCCATTGTGCACAGTCTCCAATACCGTGGTTATCAGAAAGCCTGCGTTCAGTGCCACAGCCTCCCCCGGCTCCAGGTACACCGTCAGGCCATATTTCTCCTGCATTCTTCTGATACACCGTTCCAGCCGGGGGATGTCATAGTCCTCCCGGGTAATGTGATGTCCCCCGCCGAAATTAATCCATTTCATCCCGGGTAGATATGCGCCGAGCTTCTCCTCCACCGCCTCCAGAGTCTTCTCCAGAGCATCGGAATTCTGTTCACAGAGGGTATGAAAATGCAGTCCGTCCAGGCAGGCCAACAGCTCCGCAGAGTCTGCATTCCCGGAATAACCGTCCTCCCTGTCATGTAATATAGCCTGAAAATTTCCCCTCGTCACCCCCAGCCTCGACCCGGGCGCACAGGGATCATAAATGGCATGTCCTTCCTGGGTGGAACATTCCGGATTGATGCGCAGGCCGATGCTCTTCCCGGCGGCTTTGGCCCGGAAGCCGAACCTTTTCACCTGTTTCCAGGAATTGAATACTATGTGATCGCAGTATCGCAGGATTTCTTCAAAATCCTTTTCCTGATAAGCGGGAGAAAAGATATGATTTTCCAGCTTCCTTCCCTCCTGCGCTGCAGGCTTCACCATCTCCTCCGCGCACAGTCTGGCTTCGTACACTCCGCTGGCCGTGGCGCCACACAGCGTCCGTCCTATCAGCGGGTACAGAGCATACAGGGAAAAGGCTTTCTGCGCCAGCAGAATTTTCGCCCCGGTCCTCTCCATTACACCGCCCAGAATTTCCAGATTTTTTTCTATCAAAGCCTCGTCCACCACGTAACATGGCGTAGGCAATTCGCTCCATTTCACGTTTCCGCCTCCTGTATTCCCGCCCTCTTTATCCTCTTCCCGGAACGCCGCCTTCCGGCGCCGCCCGATAGGTCAGCGGGGTATTTCCCGTCTTCTGCTTAAACAGATAAGAAAAATAGTGTTCATCACAGAATCCCAGATATTCCGATATCTCCCGTACCATCAGACGCGTGTTTTTCAATAACCTTTTTCCATACTCCATTTTCAGCTCCAGGCAGTACTCATGGGGCGTTTTCCCTGTGTCCCTCTTAAAAATCCGCACGATCTGGGACTCGCTTAAGAACACCAGCTCGCTCAGCTCTTTCAGGGTGACATTCTGTTGGATATGATTCTCCAGATATTCTTTCAGAATGACTGTCTCTCTGCAGGAAAAAGCTTCCCTCTCATAATACTTGCCATACAGATACTGCAGCAGCTCATGAAACACCAATGCCGCTTTATTATGCTTCTCACCGCCGGAGTACAGACCATTTTTCCCAATGGCATGAATCTTCTCGAAATACTCCCTGCCTCCCGCATCCGGAAACACAACCATATTGCCGGGATTATACTCCCGCAGCAGACTGTCCGGCAATGTTCCCGCCACATTTACCCACATTTTTTCCCAGGGGTTCTCCCTGTCGGAATAATAAAGGTGGTCATGGCCGGCGGGAAGGATGTAGACATCATTTTCTTCCGCATGATAAGACCTACCTTCCAGCAGAATCGTTCCCTCACCTCTGACAATATACTCCGCCACCAAAAGCTTTGACTTATCCCGCCTGATGCTATAGCTTTCATCACAGTAGGAGATTCCGGCCAGCGAGACTGCAAAACGGGAGTTGCCGCTTTGTACCGGAAAGTTTACAAATTCTTCCCTCATGCGCATTTTCCTAACTTTTATGCAAGAATACTTATTTACTTTCTGTCATCATAGCATATATAATTTTTATGTCAATGTAAACTTTTAAATCGGTCCCGGTAATGCATGAAATCCGTAACAGTTCAGTGCCCTGTCTGAACTGTTACTGAAATCCAAACTCATGGACCGACAACACATCGTCTCATCAGAACAGGAGGACAGCTTACACTATGAGCATACCACGCCCGGAACATCCCCAGCCTCAATGGGAAAGAACAAACTGGAAGAATTTAAACGGAACCTGGGAATTTGAATTTGACTTCGGCAACAGTGCCATCGACAGGAATTTATGGGAAAAAGAAAGCTTTGACAATTCCATTGTCGTTCCCTTCTGCCCGGAAAGCAGGCTTTCAGGAATTGCATACACGGATTTTATCAGCGGTGCGGCCTACCGCCGGCACTTTTGCCTGAGCAAAGAGGAAATTGCAGGAAGGGTCCTGCTGCATTTCGGCGCCGTTGACTACAAGGCAGAGGTCTATGTCAATGGTCAATCTGTGGGAAGTCACAGGGGAGGATACACTTCCTTCTCCTTCGATATCACAGAGTACGTCTCTGTCGGAGACAATATACTCTTCGTATCAGTTGCGGACGATGTGAGAAGCGGTCTGCAGCCCAGAGGAAAGCAGGCTGCTAAATTCGCCTCCAACGGATGTGATTATACCCGAACCACCGGTATCTGGCAGACCGTATGGCTGGAATTCCTGCCCGCCGACTATATTGAAAACGCTAAGTACTTCCCCGATCCGTACAATTCCTGTGTCCTGATTACCGGAACGGCAGTGGGCCAGGGGACTCTCACCGTCTCTGCCTGCTGGGAGGGCCGGACCGTGGGTTCCCGGGCAATTTCGGTAAAGAACGGCTTTTTCAGCGTACAGCTGGATTTAAGCGAAATACATATGTGGGAGGCCGGAAAGGGCGGTTTATATGACTTGCTTTTTGATTTCAACGGTGATCATGTGAAAAGTTACTTCGGTATGCGCACCGTGCGTTTTGAGGGGAAAAAGTTTATGCTGAACGACAAATCTCTGTTCCAGCGCTTTGTTCTGGATCAGGGTTTTTATCCTGAAGGCATTTATACGGCCCCCGGCGAGGAAGATCTGATAAAAGATATCGAGCTTTCTTTCGACGCCGGTTTCAACGGCGCAAGGCTTCATGAGAAAGTATTCGAGCCCCGTTTCCTGTATCACTGCGACCGGCTGGGATATCTGGTCTGGGGAGAATATCCCAACTGGGGACTGGACCACAGCCATCCCCTGGCATCGGAAATCTACATGAACGAATGGCGGGAGGCTGTCAGCCGCGATTTCAATCATCCTGCAATCATTGGCTGGTGCCCTTTTAACGAGACCTGGGGATATTGGGAGGAGAAGGAACAGAATGCGCTTATCAGCAGTATTTACAGACTTACCAGACAGCTTGACCCCACAAGACCCTGCATTGATACCAGCGGAA
>JAAWLQ010000445.1 GCA_022797995.1 Lachnospiraceae bacterium | reverse complement strand
GTACAGCGCAAAATACTGTCACTGCCGGTCTGATATTCATTGGCGAAAATCGGAGCCGCAATAGCAACACAAAGGATTGACAAAACCAAAATATACAATGTTGTATAATCAAATGCGTCCCTGCTCATACCGGGATATAAGTAAAATGGCTGATCTGCATCTGCATACTTGTCTGCCGCAAACTGCCCCGCCGACTCATATTCTTTCTGCTCAAGATCCATGATATCATCCAAATGGGAAACACATTTTTCATAAAAATGCTGTTCCACCCCAACAGGATCGATATCCATCAGGTCTGCGGCAGCGCCAGTTTTCGGGTCAGCAAATGCTTCTGTCAATCCTTTAAGCATAGGACGGATAGCCATAATGTTTTCAATATAAATATCCAGCGGAACGTCATTAAGCGTACCATATTCTTTTACATAGGATTGATATGTCCGCAAGGCTTCCGCCAGCTTCCCAGGAGTAATGTCACCCGCTGTTTTCTCATAGTAATCCCGCTTAAACCGGATTGCTGATAATCCATCTAATTCTATGATTTTCCCATCTTCTCCCAGACGGTTAATTGATTCAAAACTGACTGGCAGATACGCCATCACAACAGACATAAAAAGTGCAGCAGCAAACAATGCCAATGTACGGCGTGACTTTATAATTCGTTTTACTTCTAATCGGAATAAACGCATATCAATTTCTCTCCCCTTCCCGGAGTGCGTTTCCTTCGCACTCCGTATTTTCCTGCGGAAAATACCAAAGATACAAATCCTCAAGCCGAGGCTGTGCAGTAACCGCCCCGGAAATTTCGGGTTTTTCAGATAAATACCGTATAGATACCTGCCCATTATCTTCGCTGCGCTGATTGATGATCCTCAGCCGCATTTCGTAGCCGGCTAAATCCCTTGCTGGTATGGTACAAGTCCATACCTTCCCCTCAATCGCTCTTACCAGCTCATCCGTCCGGCCTATATCCACTATCTTTCCTGCTTTCATAATAGCGTTTCTCGTTGCAATGTACTCAATATCCGAAACGATATGCGTAGAAATTAACACAATCCTATCATGTGAAAATTCTGAAATAAAGTTACGGAATCGTACCCGTTCTCCGGGATCAAGTCCTGCTGTCGGTTCGTCCATCACAAGGACTTTCGGTTCGTTCAGCATTGCCTGTGCAATCCCCACGCGCCGCTTCATACCCCCTGACAGCTTTGCTATCTTTTTCCTTTTTACATCTGAAAGCGTAAGCACCTCCAGAAGATGATTGATTTTATTTTCTGTCTCCCTTGCCGGAACACCTTTCAGGGCAGCTACATATTCCAGATAATCTTTCACTGTAAAATCACGGGAATATCCGAAATCCTGTGGTAAAAAGCCAAATATGTCCCGATAGGTTTCTCCCATTTTACGGATATCGGTGCCATCATAACAGACTGCTCCTCTGGTGGGTGTCATAACGTTTGCAATCATTCGCATAAGGGTAGTTTTCCCTGCGCCGTTAGCGCCAAGCAGCCCCCATACACCCGGTGTCAAAGTAAGGCTGGCATCATCGACGGCCTTTTTATCTTTGAACTGTTTACATAAACGCTCAATTTTCAGTTCCATTGTACCATTCTCTCCTTTCCTAAAGCCTTATGGTCTGCCTGTTTCCAAAGGCTTTTTTCAGGAGCAAATGCCCCTGTCCAGTAACGAGTGTACCAAACAGGGGCATTTCAATCTCAAATTTCAGGCAGGAATAATCCTAAGAATTTCCTAATATTATGAATGTATTTTCCTAAGAAGAGACTGGCAGGGTAATTGTGAAACTGACTGTTTCATTACTGCTCTGTGCTATGATTTCACCGCCATGCAGCCCCACAATCTCTTTCGCAATAGATAATCCAAGCCCCCCTCCTGTATCCGACAGCCTGGCTCCATCTAAACGGCTGAACTTTTCAAAGATGCCTGACAACTGGTCTGGCGGGATTGTCTGCCCATGATTTTTGAAAACGGCTACAACATTTGTGCCTTTTCTCTCTGCCGATATGCTGATTTCTGTGTTAGGATAGCTGTACGCAGCAGCATTCTTCAAAAGGTTATTAAAAACCCTCGCCAGCTTTTCAGGATCGCCTGTTACAATCAGCTCATCCCCAGCAGAAAACAGAACTGTATTTCCCCTTGCTGACAGGGACGGATAAAATTCATCCATGACCTGTGCTAAAAGGGCGTATAAATCAACCCGTGCCTTTTGCAACTGCACTACAGCCGTATGATACCTCGTAATCTCAAACAATTCATTGAGCAGTGTCTCCAGCCGTTCTGCTTTGTCAAGGGCAATGCCCACATATTTTGCTTTTTGGTCTTGCGGCATGTCCGGGGCTTCGTCAAGCAGGCTTAAATATCCAATGACCGCCGTCAAGGGCGTGCGGATATCATGCGCCAGATACATGACCAGCTCATTTTTCTTGTCCTCCGCTTCTTTTACTGCCTGTTTGCCAAGCAGAACTGACATTTTAATCTGGTTCATCTGCTGCTCCACTTCCCTGAGCGGTTCTGACAATTCAACCGCCTGGCTGTTCTGTTCATATACTGTCTGCGTGGCAGTGACCACCTCATCCAGATAGTCCCACGGTTTTCTCCAGTAATGATAAAAAATGCAGGCCAGGCCAGCCACAAGGTAGAAAAAATAAATGATATCCAACCGCAGGTACAACCAACTAAAAACCTGATTCTCAAATCGGGAGAAAAAGTATTCCAGCAGCGGCATCGCAATCAGACCTGAAAGCGTATAAATTAGCATAATAATAAAAAAACGGAACTGCAACTTTTTTCTTATAGGGAAGTCCTGCTTCTTCACAAATACCACCTCCGTCAATTTGATATCAAAAGAACCGATACACCGCCGACCACTACCGCTGTAACAATAGCGGCCACAACCGTAATGACTGTATCTGCCCGCTTTTTACCCCGGAATATTTTTGCAGCTGACCAATAAAGCCCAATCCCTATCATCCCTCCACAGGTATTGGTTATGAGGTCAGTTATGTCTGTCCCGCCAACTGCAAGAATATATTGGAAAATCTCCAGGATAAGGCTTGTTGATAAAATAAGAATGAACTTTCTTTTGAAATTTGATTCATGTCTGAACATACACAAATAGATGCCAAACGGAATAAATATCCCAATATTTTCTAAAACTTCCTTCAAATGAAAATTCATCCCTATTTCATTTTCATAATGGAATGGTATCAGGTTAATGTTCCTGACTGTATCCAAATCATGGATTGATAGCTGCAGCTTGAATAAAATAATCCATACCAGTAAGACCATATAGACAGCAAATAAAAACGGCACAAGGCAGTTTATACCTGCTCTTTTCTTTTTCTTCATAATGCCTCCTTGTCCGGGGATAGGGCGGCTATATTTTATATCCGACACCCCATATTGTCTTTATATACTTTGGCTTTTCTGTCGTGTCTTTCAGTTTTTCCCTTAAATGGCGGATATGCACTGTAATTGTGCTGCTGTTCTT
>JAAWLQ010000444.1 GCA_022797995.1 Lachnospiraceae bacterium | reverse complement strand
GGTCACAGTCCCTCCGTAGAAGAACTAGCCGCCTACCGTTATGGCAGTACCCGTATGAATATTTTATCAGAAAATGTCGAACGCTACAAGATGGTTTTTCGGCTTTTTTCGGTTAAATATTTTTAATTTCCAGTTCTCGGGGTCTTTCAGCGCCTGGGCCAGCTCCTGGCCCTTCAACAGCGCATCATGGCAGGCCGAAAATAATTTATCACTGATGCGTCCTAAAAACATAGGAACCCCATCCGCATCCTTCAGCAAAAATCTGGCATAGGAGATTCCAATGTCCCAGACCTTTTTCTGAGAAAGCTCCTGTTTCCTGTCAAAAGGAAACACTTTGGTACAGGCTTCTATTACATTCGCCGTGCCGTAATACCGGTATTTCGGCACTCCCACAAGCAGATACATGGAAAGCGTAAGCTTCCCGCCGCTCTCCAGCTTAAAGTATCTCTCCATTGGCGGTTCCAGCGTATTCTTCCGGGCATAGGTATAGAGCATTTCCGAAACCGGATGGAGGATTCTGTGGCGGTAAGTGCCATCCGCATTTTTGATCATGCTGCAGGAGGATTCCAGAGACACCGGATTCTCATCCGAGACAAACATGGCGAATATATGACCGAATTTGCACGAAAAAGTTAGAAAAGATACTCCCGAAGCTGCCCAAAGTCCAGCTCCAGATCTTCCACAATATTCGATCGGATGACCTCCGTAAAACCATACACCTTCGGTTCTTTATCCTCTCCCTCGAAATCATATACGGTTACAGTCTCTTTCCTGGGATCGATAATCCAGTACTCTCTGACTCCGGCGCTTCTGTAAGCCTCCAGCTTCCTTCGGCAGTCCATAACAACGCTGGAGGGAGACAGCACCTCCATCACCCAGTCCGGCGCACCGTGACAGCCCTGATCATCCAGCTTGTCCCTGTTGCAGGTGACAATGACATCCGGCTCCACGTAATTCCATATGTCATTTTTCAGAAATACCGCAAAGGGGGACACATCCACTTCGCATTTCCCGCCTTTCCTCATAATGTGATGAAAAATCATGGCATACAGCCATCCCACTGTCTTCTGATGCCTGCGGGTAGGCGTGGCCATCATAAACATTTCTCCGTCAATCAGTTCCGCTCTCTCTCCTTCCGGCAAAGCCAGAATATCATCGATTGTGTGCATTTTCCCTCCTGTCAGCAGTACATGCAGAACCTGCTGCATATACAATGCCTCTCTTCTCACCATTTGTTCCATAAAATCCTCCTGTCCTGGCAGGAACCTCGCAGGCATAGTCCTGCCATATGTTATTTTTGTCTGAGTAAATCGGCAGAATTTGCCTTGAAGGTACAGATTACATATGTACGATTCTTCGAATACTCTTGATAAGAATAGTGTACAACATCAACAGAGGGCTGTCAAGAGTCTTTTTTGATAATGTCGAAATTTATGATAATGCAAAACATCTGTCATTCCATAGTGAAACTGCTTGCCAATCAGGCAGAAAAATGGTAGTCTTTTCACAAACAATCAGAAGAGCGATGGAAAAGGACGGGAATACTATGACTAAGCGAAAAGAGATAAATGATAAAGTAGTCGAGTGGATTATAAATAAAGTAAAAACGGAATATGCTGACGATGTCAGTCTGGTTCTGCTGTATGGTTCCTATATTAACGGAACAGCTAACAGTAAATCAGATGTAGACTGCTATTATATCCCGAAAACGGAACATGGATATCATTTGGCGACAGGTTTTATTATAGATGGCGTTGGCTATGACTTGTTTCCCATATCCTGGGAAAGAATTACACAGATTGCCGATTTGCAGGAATGTCTGTTACCATTGGTTGGCGATGTTCAGGTGATTTACTGTGGTAATTCGCGGGATTTAGAACGTTTTAAAGAAATACAGTCCAGATTGCACAGCAATCTTGCCAATGATGAGTATGTAAAGGCCATAGCCCGAAAAAGATGCGAAGATGCAAATACAATGTGTGAACAGATAAGGCCGGGCGGCAGTCTGTCAGAAATTCGTAAAATAGCAGGACATGTAATTATGACACTTGCTGAACAGAAAAAACTCGAATGATTGAAGCAGATTTTGTGGAACTGATTACAGGCAACGGTGGTAATATAAAGTCATACGATAATTGGGAGGCTTTTATTCAGGCAGATTTATAAGTTTCCGGTTTCGGCCGGGGAACCTCTCAGGCAGATTCCGGTTCTTTTCATCTTCTACCTGAGAGGTGTCATAGCATAATCAGGAATTCTATGTTCTATTATTCTTTATAGTTCCGCAATTTTAACAGGTCTATGCTCTTCCACGGATTTCTTCGCCGCCAGGCCGATTTTTACCGATTGCATTCCGGCATGGATACCCACAGGCACTTCGCCGCCGTTTTCACAGGCGTCCACAAACTGGCGCATTTCCTCCGAGAAGGATTCCATATATCTTTCCAGGAAGAAGAACAGCGGTTTCTCGCCGGTCACGCCCTCCGCATTGGAAATCACTGCGGAAGAAAGGGTGTCGTTGGAGGTGGCCACCATGCCTTTGGAGCCGAAAAGCTCCGCGCGCTGGTCATATCCGTATGCGGCCCGTCTGGAATTGTCAATCACTGCCAGGGCCCCGTTTGTCATTTTCAGGGTAATAATGGCGGTATCCACATCCCCCTGCTCGCCGATGGCCGGGTCCACCAGCACGGCAGACTGTACATAGACTTCTTCCACATCGCTGTTGGTGAGGAAGCATGCCATGTCAAAATCATGGATGGTCATGTCCAGGAACATTCCGCCGGATACTTTGATATATGCGGGATTGGGGGGCTCCGGATCTCTGGATGTTATCTTAAGGATGTGGGCCTCGCCGATCTTCCCTTCGTCGTATGCTTTACGCACCGCCGCAAAGTTATGGTCGAAACGGCGGTTGAATCCAACCTGGAACTTACATTCCGGATGGGCTGCCAGGGCGTCTTCCACCGCTTTAATTTTATCCAGCGCATGGTCCACGGGCTTCTCACAGAATACATTTTTCCCTGCCTCGATAGCCTCGATAGATATGGAGGCATGGGTATCTGTGGACGAGCAGACCAACACTGCGTCAATTTCCGGGTCTGCCAGTATGGCTTTGTAATCCTTGTAAATCTTCTCCACGCCCATTCCCCGGATAAATTTCTCGGTTTCCTCATTCATGAAGGGGTCGGCCATAGCTTTTACGACCGCATTCTTCACATGGTAGGTGATAGACTCCAAATGTACCTTTCCGATACGTCCTGCTCCAATAATGCCAATACGAATCATCTGTTTTTCCTCTCTTTCTTTTTATAGATTGTTGTCAGTTACTTTAACTTCGCATTTAATTCACTAAGGGCGGTGCTTCCTGCAAGGACCTTTATGGTCCTGAGCCCCGGGGCAAATTCCTGACAATGCCCGGCAAGGGCCTATCGCTAAGACCTGGGCTCTTGAGATGACCAACAGGGACCTGCCGTCTAAGGCCAGGGTTCCTGCAAGGATTTATAGAGGGCCT
>JAAWLQ010000443.1 GCA_022797995.1 Lachnospiraceae bacterium | reverse complement strand
GCTTACAGGAGTATCCTGGGGTATGCGCCCCAGCAGCAGGGGCTGTACGATAATTTTACGGGCGTGCGCTTTCTCTCTTATATGGCCACGCTGAAAGGAATTCCCAGGAGGGAGCAGTCCGGGGAGATAGAGCGGGTTCTGGATTTCGTCAATCTGACGGAGGTCAGGAACCGCTTTATCGGAACCTATTCCGGGGGCATGAAGCAGCGTATGCTGATTGCCCAGGCGGTTCTGGGCAGTCCGGAGCTGATCGTGCTGGATGAGCCAACGGCGGGACTAGACCCGAAAGAGAGAGTACGAATCCGGGAGAGAATCAAGGCACTTGCCGGGGAAAGGATTATTCTGGTATCCACCCATGTGGTGTCGGATATTGAGACTATCGCCGATGAGATCATCCTGCTCAGAGAGGGGAAAGCGGTGGACGCAGATACGGTGAAAAGACTCTGTGAGAAGCACGGCGGCGCGGAAGGTCTGGAACAGGTTTATATGCGGGTATTCGGGGAGGAGGAGAGGCATGTTTCGGCTGACGGGATTTGAACTGAGACGGATATGGTGCAGAAGAAGCTTTCTTCTGGGTTTTGCCGCGCTGCTGCTCTTAAATGTGTTCCTTCTGTGGTATGGCAGCCTTCCCGGAGAAGAAAAGCCGGGACTGGATTCTTATAAGACTGTTCAAAACAAAATTGCCCAAATGTCGGAAACACAAAAAGGAGAATGGATATCCGGACGGAAGGAAACCATGGACGGAGTAGGACTGGTGCAGGAGGTTCTCATGCTGCAGGCGAATAACAACGAGATGGGAGAAATGTTCGCAGCACAGGCTATGGAGGAGGCTCCCGGCGTCTTTGAGCAGTATTATGATACTTACCAGAATGGGACGTATCTGGAGCTGACAGATTCCTTCTGGCAGGAAAAAGCGCTGACAGACGAGCTTTATGAACAGTGGACGAAGGTGGCAGGATACGGAGAGTATCTTCGGTCCGTACAGGAGAACAGGATGGTTCTGGGCGGCATCGGGATTTTTACCCGGGGAGGAGAGGACTCCTTTTCCGCCCGGAATATCCGAAAGAGCGCCGAGGACTATGAGAAATTAACGCCGAAGGGGATTTCCTGGATGCCGGACAGAGCCATAGTCTGTGCCATGGAGAGCAGGGGAACGGACCTGATTCTGCTTCTGTCGGTTTTCTTTTTCGTGGGCTATCTGATGCTGGAGGAGAAGAGAAAACGCCTCTTTTTCATCACAAGAGGCACCCGGCTGGGAATCGGACGGAATATTGCCGCAAAGCTGACCGCGCTCTGGGTACACTGTATGATGACGGCCTATCTGTTGTACGGAGTCAATCTCCTTTACTTTGGGCGGACTGTGGGATTCGGCGATCTGAATGCTGCTCTGCAGTCTGTGGCCGCTTACAGAGAGAGCAGTCTGCCGGTGAGTATTCTGGATTATATTCAGCTGTCTGTTCTCACGAAGGGATTTGTGCTGTTTGGATTCGGCACCGTGATGACGGCCTTTTCCATACTGGCGGAGAGACAGTTTCTGCCTTACATGGCCGGCATGCTGTTTACAGGCGTCAGCATGGTGCTTTCCCGAGTGATTCCGGCGGTTTCCATCTACAATCCGCTGAAATATCTGAATCTGACAGGACTTCTGAAGACGGAGCATTTATATGGGGGATATCTGAATTTCAACTGGTTCGGGAGGCCCGTGTCCCGGATGTTTTTTGCCTGGTGGGTGATTTTGGCTCTGGCGGGAGCCGGCATGGCAGCCAGTGTGTATTTCTTTGTCAGGGGAGAACATTTTGTATTAAAAGAAAAGCGTTTTGTGTCTCTTCTCAGATTCCGGCCCCATGGCGGTCTGCTGCGGCATGAAGGATATAAGATTCTGACGGGAAACCGGGCGGCGGCTGTACTGCTGGTCTTCGGGATACTGCTTGGATGGAGAGAACTGGGGCAGAAGATTCCACTGGGCGGACAGGAATTGTACTATCAGGATATCATGCTGACTCTGGAAGGGGAACTGACGCCTGACAAGGAAGCATTGATTCTGAAGGAAGAGGCCAGATATCGGGAAGCCTTTGCACAGATAGATCAGATTGAGCAGGCGGTGGCTGCAGGGAAAATCAGCCAGAGCGCAGGAGAGAGCATGATGTCAAAATGGTATGCCGTGACAGCCTTTTATCCGGCTTTCTCCCGGGTCTGGCAGCAATATGAGTATGTAACGGAAAACGGAGGAAGATTTCTCTATGACACGGGATACCGGTATCTGCTTGGACAGAAAAGCAATCCCTTTCCTGTGAATCTGTTTCTGCTGGTCTGCGGCGTCGTCATGGCCTTCTGCAATGGGATGTCCATGGAAAATCTTGCAGGTTCCTGGAATCTGCTGGGGGCTACCGGACAGGGAAAGCGCAGGATTCTGTTCTGTAAAACGGCAGTCTGCATCATGGCGGGGGCAGTGCTTGCCCTGATTCCTTTTCTGTGCAGATATATTGGTATTTCCGCGGTGCTTCCCATGCATGGACTGGGATTTTCCGCAGTTGATATTCCTTACTGCCGTCAGTTTGGAATGGCTCTGCCGGTATGGGGATTTCTGGCACTGCATGTTTTTTCGCAGATATTTGCTTTGACCATAGTAGTTATCGGAGTGCTTTCGCTTTCTTATTGGCGCAAAGACCCTGTGCAGGCCTGGCTGATGGGCATGTTGCTTTTTGCGGCGCCGCAGGTGCTGTATCTTCTCGGATTTACCGCGGCGAAATATTTTGGGGTATACTCCCTCTATGGGTGGACGGCGCTGTGAGAGAAGACGGGCATCAGAATGTTTTGAATGACAGGAAGGCGGATAAGGATGGAGCGTCTGGGGAAGCTGCCGAACCTTTTGAATGGGCCGTTGCAGAAAGACTTGCATCACAAAGTCTGAATGCAACAGCCCTGTTCTTTTCAGGATGAGCAACGGTCAGTTACCGCAGAATGCTCCATGAAGGTCAGCCGCGAATCGCCGCAGCCGGCGGCCCGGATTAAACGGTACCGGTGACGGTGAGGGTGCTGACACCGGGGTGCACAGTCCATGCGCCGGTGGCCGGATCCTGAGTGTAGGTAGCCGCAGGTACGGTAATCTGGCCGGGCACAGTGGCAAAGGCGCCGGTGAGATTGTTGTAGGTGTAATGGTCTGTGGTATTCCAGGCCGCTCCGTTAAAGGTCACCGTAATCGGGTTCAGAATCGGGTTGAAGGTGTCGGTAATAGTTACATTGTCCGCCGCCACTGCAGCCGTATTCCCCAGATTCTGAATGATAAAGGTGTAGGTGATCTGGCCGTTCTCAGTGACTGTGGTGGGAGAGAGGGATTTGCTGATGGTCAGCATTGCAGTGTCCGCGGTATTGACAGTCTCGCTCACCTGAATATCATTGGTGATTCCCGTACCGGAGATGGTTGCCGTATTTGTGATGGTGCCGGTGGTGTCCAAAGGGGCATACTGGTTCACATTTGCCTGGTAAATCAGGGTGGCATTGCCGCCTGCGGGAATGCTGATTCCGCT
>JAAWLQ010000442.1 GCA_022797995.1 Lachnospiraceae bacterium | reverse complement strand
TAATACGGATATGCCAGGTCTCTACCGCGCCATGTGCGAGGACGGCGTGACGCTGTCCGGGGAAAATGTGCTGATTCTGGGCGCAGGCGGAGTGGCCAGAGCCGTGGCTCTTCTGTGTGCCCGGAAGGAGGTCCGGAGGCTGAGGATTCTGAACCGTACTCTGGCAAAAGCCAGTCTGATTGCGGATGAAGTGAACAGGCTGGCTGGCGGGATGCTTGCGGAAGCCATGGAACTCGCGGAATACGACACACTGCCCGAGGAAGAACGGTATCTCGTCATCCAGGCCACCAATGTGGGAATGTTTCCGAATACGGAGAATGTGATCATCGAGGATGCGGCATTTTACAGGAGAGTGCATACGGGCTATGATCTGATTTTCAATCCGGCAGAGACAAAGTTCATGTCTCTGGTCAGAGAAAACGGCGGCAGAGCCTTCAACGGGCTGAAAATGCTTCTGTATCAGGGCATTATCGCCCATGAACTCTGGACGGGGACGAAGATAGATTCAGAGCTGGCGGAAGCGGCATATGGGGCGATGAAAAAGGCCATGGGTATACAGTGACGAAAACAGCCGGGCATTCTGTGGGACTACAATGGGAGATGAGGGATGAAGAACAGAAATATTGTGCTGATCGGCTTTATGGGCAGCGGGAAGACTTCCGTGGGTCTGCGGCTTTCCTACAGGCTGCGCCTGCCGGTGGAGGATACGGACAAACTGATCGAGCGCCGGGAAGGCTGCAGTATCAGTGAGATGTTCGCGGAAAAAGGAGAGGAATACTTCCGGCGGAAGGAAACGGAGCTCCTGGGACAGCTGGCGGAGAGAAGCTATGGGAGCATTTATTCCGTGGGGGGCGGAACGCCGGTGAGGCCGGAGAACAGAGCGCTTCTGCGGCGTCTGGGGAAGGTGGTGCTTCTGCGGATACAGCCGGAGACGGTGTACACGCGGCTTAGGGGAGATACGTCCAGGCCGCTGCTGCAATGCGACAATCCCCGGGAGAAGATCAGAGAGCTGCTGGAGAGCCGGCGGGAGGCTTACGAAGACTGTGCGGATGTGATCATAGATGTGGATGATAAGGAAATAGACGAGATTCTGGAAGAAATTGTGAAGGAGACAGGTAAAATGAAGATTCTGGTCATCAACGGTCCCAATCTGAATTTCCTGGGAATCCGGGAGAAAAGTGTATATGGCACACAGGATTATCAGTACCTGCTGGATATGATTCAGAGGAAGGCGGAGGAGACAGGAAATGAGATAACGGTGTTCCAGAGTAACCACGAAGGCGCCATTATCGACAGAATACAGGAAGCTTATTTTGACGGTACGGAGGGGATTGTCATCAACCCGGGAGCGTATACCCATTACAGCTATGCCATTCGGGATGCCCTTGCCAGCATTACAGTACCCAAAGTAGAAATCCATATCTCGGATATCACGAAGCGGGAAGAGTTCCGGAAGGTGTCCGTGACGGCGCCGGTGTGCGACAGGCAGATTTACGGGCAGGGGCTTGAGGGATATCTGCAGGCCATTGATTTTATCCTGAACGGATAAGAAACGCCGCTTTGACAGTTTGATTTGGAAGGTTTTTCAATATTTTTCAAAATCTTTTCAAAAACAGTTGAAATTTGTACATATTTATATTAAACTATTGGAGAATTATATTTGTGAACAAAATTAGGAGGAATATAATATGATTTCTGCAGGTGATTTCAGAAATGGTATTACGATTGAGTACGATAATAATGTGTACCAGATTATTGAATTCCAGCATGTAAAGCCTGGAAAGGGTGCGGCTTTCGTCAGAACCAAGCTGAAGAATGTCAAGAACGGCGGCGTGGTTGAGAAGACTTTCCGTCCTACCGAGAAATGCCCCCAGGCGCGTATTGATAGAAAAGATATGCAGTATCTGTATGCCGACGGCGATCTGTATTATTTCATGGATACGGAAAATTATGAGCAGATAGCGCTGAACAATGAGGCTGTGGGAGACGCTCTGAAATTCGTGAAGGAGAACGAAATGTGCAAGATCTGTTCTCACAACGGCAGCGTGTTCTCCGTGGAGCCGCCTCTCTTCGTGGAGCTGGAGATTATCGACACGGAACCCGGCTTTAAGGGTGATACCGCTACCGGCGCGTCAAAGCCCGCCACCGTTGAGACCGGCGCACAGGTTAACGTGCCTCTGTTCGTAAACCAGGGCGACAAGATCAAGATTGACACCAGAACGGGTGAATATCTCTCCCGGGTGTAATTCGGCTGCATTTTATCTATGACAACAGGAGACTCGCGAAGCGTGAAGTCTATTGTTTTCCATACGCATCAGGTGCTTGTAAGGCAATGGTAACTCCGAAAGGGGCCGTTGCCTTTTTGTGTGCAACGAGCCCGAAGGCGCTTCCTGGAAGCGCAGGATTTGTGCCGGATTTTCCGGGAGACGGAAACGGCACGGAAAGAGAGGAAAAGTATGGAAATCAAAGCATTTGCAAAAAAGGTACAGAATGTGCTGGAGCGGGAGCTGGGCGGCAATTACAGAGTAGAATTGAAGGAGGTGCGGAAAAACAACGGCGTTATTCTCCAGGGCCTTCTGATATTGCCGAGGGGAAGAAATGTGGTTCCCACGATTTATCTGGATTCTTTCTGGGAGGCCTATGAGTCGGGAATGCCCTTTGCCGTGGTTATACGCAGGCTGATTGCCGTCTACCGGGAAGATATGCCGGACGAGGATATCGATATGGAATATTTCAAATTTTTTGAAAAGGTAAGAGACAGAATCTGCTATCGGCTGATTAACAGAGAGGAGAACAGAGAACTGTTGGAAGAGATACCCCATATTGAGTTCCTTGACCTGGCGATCTGCTTTTACTATGCCTATCAGGGAAAGGCGCTGGGGGAAGGAAGTATCCTGATCACGAATTCCCATGTGGAGATGTGGAAGACTACCACCGCGGAGCTTCTTGCGCTGGCACAGGTAAATACGCCGAGGCTGTATCCCTGGAGCTGTCTTTCGATGGAGGATGTCATGCGGGAGATAGTGGAACAGGAATCGCCCGGGAAGCCGGAGGAATCTGAACCTGACCTCTGGGCGGAGCTGCCAATGCGGGTACTGAGCAACATGAAACGCACCTATGGGGCGGTATGTATGATTTATCCGGGAGTGCTGGAGAAGCTGGCCGCGGAGATGGGACAGGATTTCTATATACTGCCCAGTTCCGTCCACGAAGTGATCTTTCTGAGAGAAATCAGGGCAGACGGAGAGAATGCGCTTCGGGATATGATTATGGAAATTAACCGCACCCAGGTGGCGCCGGAAGAGGTTCTTTCTGATCAACTCTATCATTATGATGTTCTCGAAAAAAAGATCAAAATCGTATCAAAAACTATTTCTTGAAAATTTTCATAAATTTCTTGTAGACATATCAGAGTTTTTATGATATTATAGTCGAAGTGATGTAACAATTTTGTAATATTTGCATCCGTAGTCTAATGGATAGAACGAAGGCCTCCGACGCCTTTAATGCAGGTTCGATTCCTGTCGGATGCA
>JAAWLQ010000441.1 GCA_022797995.1 Lachnospiraceae bacterium | reverse complement strand
CTTGAACAAAGTGAAAGCCAGCGTCTTTAGGCGCTGGCCGGTAACAGCGGCTTATAGCCGCAGAGCAAACCACCCGTTTGACGGGTGGTCACGATTTTGCATCACACTGAAATCCGCTGATCCACAGTATTGAAGTTCATAAAAGGATATCGGCAGGACACTACGTGACTCCGGAAAAACTGACGGATTAACCAGAAGAGATACCAATGTTTTAACAGTGTGACAGAGGAGAAAAGTGATTGATAGTTACACCATACTCAAACAGTGGAGTTGAAAAGTGGAACAGCATTATTATGAAGAAATGGTACAAAACTGCAATGAAATAGAGCAAAGCGGAGCATTGAGGAACAAGCGGATTTTCCTGTTCGGTCATTGCAATGCGACGGAAAAGCTGGCGGATTTGCTGATGGAAAAAGGCTATTCGATTGCAGCGATTCTGGACAATAACACCTCCAAACAAGGCAGAGAATATCGCTGCATTCCTATCGTACCACCGGAAGAAATTCTCCGGGAGGAACCAGACAGGACGCTGGTCTGCATTGTGACCCGCTTTTATGAAGCAATGCATACCCAGCTCAGGCGGCTGGGATTTACCGGTGAGATACGGAAACTGGTGGATTACAATACCTATGCGGAATATTCCCTCTCCGAAGATACGATCAGGAGAAAGTACAAGCGGGTGGAACATGGCATAGTGCTTGTACAGGAGATGGAGAAAAAGTATCCGGGTTATTTCAGGGTGTTTTGTCCGTTTGCGGCCTTGGGAGATGTGTATTTTTGTATGTCTTATCTTCCATATTTTCTGGAAGTACGTGGGAAAGACAACTACCTGGTTTGTGTCCCGGGAGGCGCATGTGCGAAAGTGGTACAGCTTTTTGACGACTGCCCGGTTATCGCAATGGAACAAAAAGAGCTGGATGCGGCCATACAGGCGGAAATCTACATACGGGATGAAAATGCCTTTATCGCCCACCAGGACAGGCCTTACGTTGTAAATTTGCCCAGGGCATTATACTATAAGAAGATTCCATTGGAAAAGATATACTGCTGTGGGGTATTCGGGCTTAGCCAGGAGACGAAACCTGTGCCTCCAAAACGGTGGAAATCCTATGGAGATTTGCAATTGATTCAACCGGATCGGGCAGTCATTTTTTCGCCGTATGCCAAATCCGTAACAGCGTTACCATACACTTTGTGGGATGAGATTGTATCTGATTATCGGGAACGAGGATATCAGCTTTTTACGAATGTTGCAGGAGAAGAACTACCGCTTGAAGGAACAAGGCCCATCAGCCCGATGATAAATGAAATGAAATCTGTCGTGGAGAGAGCGGGGACCTTTATCGGAATCCGCAGCGGTATCTGTGACATAATTCGGACGGCCAACTGCAGGAAAATAGCACTTTATCCGGATTACAATTATTCTGATACAAAGTGGAAAGCCATTGACATTTATGCCATAGACGGTTGGGAAAATATTGTGGTAAAGGATGATTTTCAATGGAAAAAGAACTGATTTTGTCTACATTGCCAAAGACATGGATATTGGATTTAGACGGGACACTTTTGAAGCATAATGGATATAAACTGGACGGAAAGGATACGTTGCTTACAGGAGTGAAGGAGTACCTGGACAGTCTGCCTGATGAAGATAAAATTATAATACTCACATCCCGCACGGAGGAGTACAGAGAGGAAACGATTCAGTTTTTAAACGAACAGTCAGTGAGATATGACGAAATTATATTTAACCTGCCCATGGGAGAGCGGATTCTGGTAAATGACAGAAAACCCTCCGGACTGGATATGGCGGTGGCAATCAATATAGACAGGAACAGGTTTGCACTGCCGGGGATCAGGCGTGAAAAATAGGACGGAATCCTTAGAGTGCTGCACTTTGACAATTTCATATTTATATCAGGTTTTCTGCAGTAAAAACAATGATTGCAATCTATAATAGGATATGCTATAGTAAATCCAACAGGTTTCATTCGATAAGCAGGATACTCTAACGGTGGACGAACAGTCCATGCGGACTTGATAATCTGATTTTCCAGTATTCAACATCCCTGCTTAATACCACACAATACAATTAAGCAGGGAGAAGATAGCGGTATCCGTTTATGCTGTCCAGCGTTGATAATCTCTTGTCATGTACGAATATAAAAAATATCAGGAAGCACCTGCGGTTTCAGGATGCGCAGGGTACGCAGAGCGGGGAGGAGGAAGCAGATATGTGTTATGCGTTGGATGCCATTATCAAAGATGCGGAGGAGAAGGGGAAACGCCAGGGGACAAAGCAGGGAATCCAGCAAGGCGTAAAGCAGGGAATGCAGCAGGGCGTAAGGCAGGGAATAGATCGAACGAATAGATTGATTCAATTGCTGCTTGCGGATGGAAGGCAGAGAGATTTGGAGAAATCCGTTACAGATCCGCGCTTTCAGAAAAAGCTGTTTCAGGAGTATCGTATTTAAGAATTGGGAAGGCAAACTCTCAAAGCGGGGATGAAGAGGATGCTTTGATTAACAGATAAACGCTTACAAATAAATAAAATGACAGAAGTCCTGATATAAGTATGAAATGCGAGAGCAGATACCTATATCAGGGCTTTTTGTCTGCAAGTATAAATAAATCAGACAACGAAATAAAAGAATGCTTTAAGAGGAGATAACACATGAACTTTGAACTCACAGCCTCCATGATGTGTGCCAACTACGGCAATCTGGAGCAGGAAGTAAAAAATCTGGAAGCGGGCGGCATAGACTCTTTTCATATCGATATTATGGACGGACATTATGTTCCAAACTTTGCCATGTCCCTGAATGACCTGCGTTATATTCGTCATATAGCAAAGAAACCTCTGGACGTGCATTTGATGGTGGAACATCCCAATAATACAATCGATCTTTTCATCAATAACCTGCATTCGGGAGATACGATTTACATACATCCGGAGGCAGAATATCACCCCTCCACTACCTTACAGAAGATCATCGACGCCGGTCTTGTGCCAGGCATTGCCATCAACCCGGGGACAAGTGTGGAGAATGTGCGAATGCTGCTTCGCATCGTGAAAAAGGTACTGGTTATGTCGGTGAATCCCGGAAATGCGGCTCAAATGTTCCTGCCCTACGTGGGGGAGAAATATGATCAGCTGCTTGCCATAAAGGATAAAATGCATTTTGATATTTATTGGGATGGAGCCTGTGGGATAGATAAAATCCGGGAATTTGCGCCGAGAGGAGTGAAGGGATTTGTATTGGGCACCACATTGCTG
Source organism: Lachnospiraceae bacterium (assembly GCA_022797995.1). Taxonomy (GTDB): domain Bacteria; phylum Bacillota; class Clostridia; order Lachnospirales; family Lachnospiraceae; genus Acetatifactor. Next base: position 267 of record JAAWLQ010000441.1, on the reverse strand, counting down.
TTCGGTAAAAACAAAACATACGGAGAGACACTAAAGGCAATCCGGGAGATGAAATTCTAAAAAATCCTGTTTGTCAGGACCGGAAGATTTTTGATAGACAGGATTTCTTGGTCATGGTAATAGAACTTTAGCAAAACAGAAAAACGATAAAACAATCATTGCAATCTATAATACCTGACTTCCGACGTTTCTCTCAAAACCTAGTACTCAGGAGCTTAGTAGGATGCAGTTACGGAAGAGATTTTCCACTTCTTTCTCCGAAAGGAA
>JAAWLQ010000440.1 GCA_022797995.1 Lachnospiraceae bacterium | reverse complement strand
CCGGAACAGAAGAAAGTTCCGAGACCGCTGAAAAGAATATGTGGTGTTGGGACATGCTTTTTTCAGTAGTTTCGGTATCTTCTGTTCCTGTATCTGCGGAAGATGTAATATCTGCATTTTGACCGCAGAATATTAAGAAAAGAACCGCAAGGACGGTGGAATGGAGGATTTTTATGTACAAGACCTATGAAATGGATTTGGCCGGGCGTACGCTGAAGGTTGATATCAACCGTGTGGGGAAGCAGGCAAACGGATGTGCGTTCATGCATTATGGAGATACCGTGGTGCTCAGTACCGCCACTGCTTCGGACAAGCCCAGAGAGGGAATCGACTTTTTCCCGCTGAGCGTGGAGTTCGAGGAGAAAATGTACGCCGTGGGGAAGATTCCCGGTGGATTTAACAAGAGGGAGGGGAAGGCCAGCGAGAACGCGGTGCTGACCAGCCGTGTCATTGACAGGCCCATGCGCCCCCTGTTCCCGAAGGATTACCGCAATGACGTAACCCTGAACAATATGGTGATGAGCGTGGATCCTCAGTGCCGACCTGAACTGGTTGCAATGCTGGGTGCGGCCATTGCAACCAGTATCTCGGATATTCCCTTTGACGGTCCCTGTGCAATGACACAGATGGGCATGATAGATGGAGAATTTGTTGTAAATCCTTCCCAGGAGCAGTGGAAGAACGGGGATCTGAATCTGACCGTGGCCTCCACAAGGGAGAAGGTAATCATGATCGAAGCCGGAGCCAATGAAGTTCCGGAGGACAGAATGATCGAGGCCATTTATAAGGCCCATGAGATCAACCAGACCATCATTGCCTTCATTGACGGCATTGTGGCCGAGGTGGGCAAGGAGAAGCATGCGTATACCAGCTGCGCCATTCCGGAGGAAATGTTCGAGGAGATTAAGAGAATCGTGCCTCCGGAAGAGCTGGAAGTGGCTGTGTTCACAGATGACAAGCAGACAAGAGAGGAGAGCATCCGCAAAATTACCGAGAGGCTGGAGGAGGCTTTTGCCGAGAAGGAAGAGTGGCTGGCCATTCTGGGCGAGGCTGTTTATCAGTATGAGAAAAAGACGGTACGCAAGATGATCTTAAAGGACCACAAGCGTCCCGACGGCCGTGAGATCACCCAGATTCGTCCGCTGGCAGCGGAAGTGGATATCATTCCCAGAGTGCATGGTTCCGCCATGTTCACCCGCGGCCAGACCCAGATCTGCAATGTGTGTACGCTGGCGCCTCTGTCCGAGCAGCAGAAAATTGACGGACTGGACGAGAACGAAGTCAGCAAGAGATATATGCATCATTATAATTTCCCTTCCTATTCCGTGGGTGAGACGAAGCCTTCCAGAGGCCCCGGAAGACGTGAAATCGGCCATGGCGCCCTGGCGGAGAGAGCTTTGATTCCCGTGCTTCCCAGCGAGGAGGAGTTCCCCTATGCTATCCGCACCGTTTCGGAGACCTTTGAATCCAACGGTTCCACCTCCATGGCTTCCACCTGCGCTTCCTGTATGTCTCTGATGGCGGCAGGCGTTCCCATCAAGAAGATGGTGGCCGGTATTTCCTGCGGTCTGGTGACCGGGGAGACGGATGACGATTTTGTACTGTTGACAGATATTCAGGGCCTGGAAGACTTCTTCGGAGACATGGATTTTAAGGTGACAGGTACCACGGAAGGTATCACCGCCATTCAGATGGATATCAAGATTCACGGCCTGACCAGACCTATCGTGGAAGGAGCTATTGCAAGATGCCGTGAGGCAAGGCTGTTCATCATGGATAACTGCATGAAGCCGGCCATCGCCGCTCCCAGACCGGAAGTGGGACCTTACGCGCCGAAGATTATCTCCATTCAGATTGATCCGGAGAGAATCGGCGATGTGGTAGGCCAGAGAGGTAAGACCATCAATGAGATCATTGCCCGCACCGGTGTCAAGATCGACATTACGGACGACGGCAATGTGTCCGTATGTGGAACGGACAAGGAGATGATGGACAAGGCCATCGATATGATCAAGATCATCGTGACAGATTTTGAGGAAGGCCAGATCTTCAAGGGCAAGGTAGTCAGCATCAAGGAGTTCGGCGCGTTCCTGGAATTTGCTCCCGGCAAGGAGGGTATGGTTCACATCTCCAAGATTGCCAGAGAGAGAATCAACAGAGTGGAAGATGTGCTGACCCTGGGAGATGTGGTGACCGTGGTCTGCCTTGGCAAGGACAGAATGGGCAGAATCAGCTTCTCCATGAAGGATGTGGCCCAGGACCTTCCGAACCGCAAATGAGATAAGGGTCGGTGGTCAGATGATACGAATGTAACAGCTCAGACAAGTCGCCGAACTGTTACACAGGAAAAAGAAGAATCAGGAAAAGCTTCAGGGAGACTGTAAAACGGTCTCCCTGTATTGCAGGAGGAGGTATGATATGTTATCAAAAGATTTATTAAAGGAAGCCCTGGGCCGGGCGCTGGCCACAGGCGCGGATTATGCGGAGGTATTCGCGGAGCATACCAGAAGCAAGAACATCAATATCATATCCGGGAAGACGGATAAGATTGGAGATGCCATCATATCCGGTGTTGGAATCCGGATTTTCAAGGGAACCCGCTGTGTGTCAGGCTCGGCGTCCTCCCTTTCCCCGGAGGCGGTGCTGAGCTGTGCTTCCAGAGTGGCGGATGCCCTGAACGGTTCTGTGCAGATTCAGAACATTGTGCTGCGGGAACGGCTTTTCGGGGATATTCATCCCATTCGGATTGTGCCTGCGGATGGGGCAAACGGGGATAAAATCGATTATCTGCGGCAGGCCTGTGTGGCGGCGAAGGACTATAGTGACGAAATCGCCCAGGTGAACGGCAATTACATAGAAGTGGACCATAAAATTCTGATTGCCACCAGCGAAGGACTGCTGGCTCAGGACAGACAGATCCGCACCAGAGTTTCCCTTTCGTCCATTGCAAGTAAGGACGGCGAGAACCAGACAGGCAGCGCCACTCCCGGCGCCAGAAAAGGTCTGGAGCTCTTCGAAGATTTTGACCCTGTGGAGCTGGGCAGGAAAGCGTCCGCCCAGGCGGTTACCATGCTGCATGCGGGCTATATCAAGGCCGGCACCATGCCCGTTGCCATCGAGAACGGCTTCGGAGGCGTCATTTTCCACGAGGCCTGCGGACATTCGCTGGAGGCGTCCTGTGTGGCTCTGGGTCAGTCTCAGTTCGCAGGAAAGCTGGGAGAAAGAATTGCCAACGAGAAGGTGACCGCCATCGACGATGGAACCATTTCCAATTCCTGGGGCTCCATCAACATCGACGACGAGGGCACGCCTGCACGCAGGAATGTGCTGATTGAGAACGGTATTCTGAAATCCTATATGATCGATAAACTGAACGGACGCAGAATGGGCATGGCGTCCACCGGAAACTGCAGGCGCCAGAGCTATCAGTTCGAGCCCACTTCCAGAATGACCAATACCTACATAGCCGCCGGGGAGGACAGAGACGAGGACATCATTACCTCCATAGAATACGGCCTCTACGCCAAAAGCATGGGCGGCGGGTCTGT
>JAAWLQ010000439.1 GCA_022797995.1 Lachnospiraceae bacterium | reverse complement strand
GCTCTTTCCCTCAACAGTAGTAAATTGGTAGTAAATTCAGCTTGAAATCCTGCTTGTATGCCCGTAAATCAAGGCTTTTTTGAGATAATCAACCATTTTATATAGAAAACCTGTAGAAGAATATTTCTACAGGTTTTTGTACATACAAGCAGGAAACAAGTTACATATCGGGAGAGATGTTCGATAGGAGTAGTATACCGGTCTTTTGAAGAAGTTCTTCCAGGTTTGGGAGTACGCACAGGAAAAAGTGAAGTACGGGAATCTCAGTGCGCCCGTGCTCCAGATTATGAAGGACTGATGAAAAAGGAGGGAATTCGATACGCATCTGTCGGATACTTGCGCTGGAAGAGGTTGCGGAGAAGCTGTCTGAAATGTACAGTAAAGTATCGTAAGGGAAAGGGCAATCGTGAATAACGGAGAGAAAGGTTCCGGGAATTGAGATTTTAAGACGTGATTGCAATAATATTTCGCATGTGATAGAATGAGGGCAGATTTTAAGGTGAAGGAAATGCTATGGTATGAATCATTTAAAACAAAAGCCGAGGGGAGAGCAAAATGGGCAATACGAGGTTGGCAGACATAGCAAAAAGGACAGGATATTCGATCAATACCGTTTCACATGCGTTGAGAAATAAATCGGACGTCTCCGAAAAGACGAAGCGCCATATCATTCAGGTGGCCGAGGAGATGGGGTACATTGAAAATGTGGCGGCCAGTTATCTGCGCTCGGGAAGAAGCAAGAGCATTGCAATTATCGTGGGTGATATTTCCAACCCGCATTTTGCCATTATGACCAAAGAGATGGAAGCATGCCTGAGGACTTTTGGATACAGTGCGTTTGTGCTGAATACGGACGAGGATGAGGAGCTTGAAAAAAAGGCGATTATGATGTCGATTGCGAAAAATGTCGACGGGATTATTATGTGCCCGGTTCAGAAGACACATGATAACATTGATTTTATCAGCAATGTTCATCACATTCCCTGTGTCCTGATCGGACGGCGGTTCGAGGACAGGAATCTCAGCTATGTAATCTGCGACGATGTCAACGGCGGATATGTGGCGGCCGAGCATCTGTTGAAATATAATCACAGAAATATTCTTTTTATCAATGCACCCGCCCATGTTTCCAGCTCCCGCGACAGGGAAGAGGGTGTGAAGAAGGCCTTTGAAGCCTATGGTGCAGACCCGGGACTGTTGAAAATCTGTGAGATTACACTGATGAACAATGCGGAAGAAATTGTGGAGCTGCTGAAAAAGAACAGTGATGCAACGGGTATTTTATGCTTCAGCGATTATATTGCACTTCGTATATGTCATTTCTTAAAGTCTCTGGGGAAAAGAGTCCCGGAGGATGTTTCCATAGTCGGTTTCGACGATATTGTGTCAAAATTTTATCTTCCACTGATGCTTACATCAGTTACTTCATCAAAGACAAAAATGTCGGTAAATGCGGTGAATATGCTGATGAACTTGATCGACCATCCTCAGAGCGGGCCGGAGCAGCATGTTCTGGCCACGAAGCTGGTGGAACGGGAAAGTACAATCCGGCTTAACCGATAGTGTCTCAGCAGCATGATTCTGACAGATTGTAACAGTTCAGACAGGACACTGAATTGTTACGACAGATTCCAATTATTTTAAAGAAATAGAGTGAAAGTGTTGACAGAGGAGGGAAAATGTGAGATATTTTCATTAACGTTAATATTGTATCTGAAAATGTATAATTTCAGGAAGATTTCCTGTGGGAAAAATGAAACAATTCGATGAACAGTTTCAGCGGTCAGGGAGCCATAATGAGGCGGCTGTGGCAGAGGAACAGATTCAGAAGGAGAAGAGATTGAACAGGATTATAAACGGTGAGGTTGGCGAGTTTTATCAGTGGACGGACGAAGACGGGAATGTGATGAATGTCAGCGACGGAGGAATGATTTACGTGGACGGCAGGTACTACTGGTATGGCCAGAAGCTGAGGGCGCTTCCTTTTGCGGGGGATGGCAGAGGCGGACAGACCACTGTGGAAGGCGTGGTGATGTATTCTTCGGCGGACCTGTATCACTGGAGGTATGAGAGAGTGATTCTGGCCTGCTCAGAAGATCCGGACAGTCCCGTGTACGGTCCCATGAGATTCGAGCGGCCCAAAATTGTGTTCAACGAGAAGACAGGACAGTATGTGCTCTGGTGCCATTATGTGAAGTATCCGGGCGATCACGGGGACCGGCCGGGCACGGCGGAGGCGGCGGTGGCAGTCTGTGACACGGTGAATGGAGAGTACAGGTTTTTAACTGTCTGCAGGCCCATTGATGACAGAGGGCTGGTGCGGGATTCCACAGTTTTCCAGGATGTTGACGGCAGGGCATATTTTCTGTATGACAGACAGGTGGGACAGGACAGATGTCTGCATATTGTAAGGCTTACGGATGACTATCTGGGATTTTCCGGGGAGTATAAAAGAATAGAGGCGGCTATCTGGAGAGAAGCGCCGTGTGTTGTATTTTATGATGGATATTATTATATGATTACTTCCGGCCTGTCGGGATGGGAGCCCAATCAGGCCATCTATTTCAGAGCCGGAGATTTGATGGGAGAGTGGGAGGACATGGGAGACCCCTGTGCGGATGACCTGAACGGTACCACTTATGGGGCCCAGGGAACTTACATTTTCAGAGTGGAGAATACGGACCTGCATATCTTTATGGCTGAGAGACATAATACCGGTGACTTTGAGAAATGCTCCTATGTATGGCTGCCGATTTGTTTTGGGGCGGACCACACATTGAAGCTGTCTTACAGGAGAGAGTGGGGGCAGGAAGACGGAAGCCTTTCCTGAGGAGGTTATGGCCTGTGCGGCGATTGGAACAGTCATAAAATCGGGTAGGATAATTCATGACAGACGTGGAACAGGGAGGAACAGGGTATGGAGAAAGCAGTATTTTCAGTAAGGTGCTTCGGTGCGGCGGGAAAGGGTGAGGTGCCTGATACAAAAGCGATTCAGAGCGCCATTGATGCCTGCCACGAAAATGGAGGCGGAACGGTGTATTTCCCTCCGGGTAATTATGTGTCTGCGGCGCTGACGCTGAAAAGCAATGTGACATTGGAGCTGGAGGCCGGGGCCACACTGCTGAAGAGAACGGAGCCGGGGGAGACGGTCTTCCTGCGGGGTGAAAGGATTGAAAATGTAACCATAAAGGGAAGAGGTGCCATCGATGGCAGATTGATTCCCGGCAGAGGGGTATTTACCCTGGTAATCCGTAATTCCAGGAATATTCGGATGGAGCAGGTGCAGGTGCTGAATTCTTCGGACTGGGCGTTGACTTTCAATGGCTGTTCCCATGTAAAGCTCATGGGAATCAGTGTGATTGACAGCCGCAAGGACAGCATTGATCTGGTCTGCTGTCAGAATGTACAGATAGACGGCGTCTATATCAGGGGCAGCGGCGACGACTGTATCTGTATTAAAAATGAGAGCGAAGGGCATCGCTATGAGACCAGACCTGACTGCGGATTCTTAAGTGAGAATATTATCGTGTCCAACACGGTGGTGGAGGACACGAC
>JAAWLQ010000438.1 GCA_022797995.1 Lachnospiraceae bacterium | reverse complement strand
CGCCGGGATTCCCTTCTGCCCGCTCATCTGCAGGGGGTGTGGAATGACGACGTGGCCTGCCGGATTGGCTGGACCTGCGACATGCACCTGGATATCAATACCCAGATGAATTACTGGATCAGTGAGCCCGGGAATCTGAGCGAATGCCACGAGCCTTTATTTGACTGGATGGAGAACCGGCTGATTCCCAACGGGCGTGTCACGGCCCGCAAATGCTATGGATACGGCGGATGGGTGGGAGAGCTGGTCTCCAACGCATGGGGCTATGGGGCTCCCTACTGGAACGAGTCCCTTTCTCCCTGTCCCACCGGGGGAATCTGGCAGGCGTCCGACTATGTGGAGCATTATCGCTATGGACAGAACCGGGATTTCCTGAGAAACAGGGCGCTGCCGGTGATCGGGGAGGCGGTTTCCTTTTTCCTGGAATATCTGTTCGAAGACGGAGAGGGCCATTTGCTGGGAGGGCCTTCCATTTCTCCGGAGAATGCTTTTCTGGTGAAGGGGAAAAAATATTTTGCCTCCGCGGGGTGCACCTATGAGATGGTCATGATACGGGAGCTGTTTCTTGAATATTTGGAGATATGCCGGGAGCTGGGAATCGGAGGAGAACAGAACGGCGAGCCGGGAGGTACCCGGGCGGGCGGCCGGGCGCAGGAACACAGAGAGGCAGGGCAGGAACAGGAATGTGGACCGGCGGCAGGAGGAAAGAAGGAACCGGAATGCGAAGAGACAGCAGAGGAGAAATGGGAACCGGACTGGGAAGAGATGCTCCGCAGGGTGGAAAGAGCAGTACCCAGATTGCTGCCCTACCGAATCCTGCCGGATGGCACATTGGCCGAATGGAACCACAATTATGAAGCTGCGGACTCTCAGCACAGGCATACCAGCCATCTTCTGGGCCTTTTCCCCTACGGTCAGATTACCCCGGAAGGGACGCCCGCCCTGGCCAAAGCAGCGGCAGCTTCCATAAAGGCAAAGCTGACGCCCTATGAGAACTGGGAGGACACCGGTTGGGCCAGGTCTCTGCTTGCGCTTTACAGTGCCAGGCTGGGAGAAGCCGAACAGGCATACCGTCATCTGGTGAGTATGCAGACCATATTGACAGGCGGGAATCTGCTGGTCATGCATCCGCCCACCAGAGGTGCGGGCTCCTTTATGGAGGTATACGAACTGGACGGGAATACCGGCTTTTCCATGGCGGTGATGGAGATGCTGATACAGAGCCATGAGGACTGTATCAGCCTGCTTCCGGCCCTGCCGGAGATGTGGCCTGAGGGAAAGCTGGAGGGCGCCGTTGTGAGAGGCGGTATTCTCCTGGATCTGTGCTGGGAACAGGGAAAGCCGGTAAAAATCACATTGCTTTCCAGGACGGACAAAAAAGTAACACTTCGATATGGGGAGACCGTGCGGGAGTATGCGCTTAAGGCAGGTCAGAAAGAGGACATAAGCTGGACGTAACAATCCAGGCAGGGCATTGAATTGTTATAGCCGGACATAAGCCGTTAAGCCGACAGAAAACGCAGAAAAAGGACTTAAGCCGGCAGTAAAAATGACCTTGCAAATAAGCAGACTTCGTGTTATAGTGGAAAACATAAATTTGGATATGACCTGTCAGGGAAGAGTAAATCTGTTGCCGAGAAGGTCATGGACAATAACGAAAAGCCCGCAGGGACAAAAAGCGAGGACAGGAAGATGCTTCAAATCGGATTATGCAATGTAATTGCATACAGGGACGACGACGGGAAGCGTCTGTAGCGGTGGATACCACGGCTGCAGGCGCTGTCTGTGCTGCCGTGGTGTCTGTAAATGCAGGATAGGAAACGCAGGAAGGAACCATGGATTGTAGGAATACGATTTGTGGTTCTTTTTTTGTTCTCTGTATTTTGGGAACAGGTGTCGAAGGATTTTCCGGGGAATCTATTTTTCTGAAAGAAGGTGATAAAATGTGGCATAAAGACGATGCCCGAAAGGACCGGTTGAATTGGAGCGTATCATTCTTTGTCATGAATAACCGGAAACAGAAATAACACTTTAGGAGGAGAACGGAAATGAAAGTAAAAAAAGAAATAGAGATATCAGAGCTTATAAACCACATCGGCGAAAGGGTCACGGTTCACGGCAGTATCTATAAAATCAGAAAAATGAAGGGATTTTATTTCTGCAGGCTCAGGACTGCCCGGGATGTGATACAGTGCGTCTGTGACAGGCAGGAGCTGATGGAGCGGCTGAAAGAAGAGGCCTGCGTACGGGTCACCGCGGAGGTAGTCAAAGAGGAGAGGGCGAAGACAGGAGTGGAACTGCATATACTGTCGGCCGTGATTCTTTCCCGGCCTCTGGAGAATATGCCGGTGGTGATCAACCAGAAGGAGATGAATACTTCGCTGGAGAACAAACTGAACTTCCGGCCGCTCACACTGCGCAATGAAAAGGAGAGAGCGATATTCCGAATTCAGGAAGGGATACTGAGAGGATTCCGCCGCTTTTTCGAAGAGGAACATTTTGTGGAGATACACACTCCGAAGATTGTGTATGCAGGTGCGGAAGGGGGAGCGAATATTTTCCGGCTGGACTATTTTGGCAGAGAGGCCTATCTGGCCCAGAGTCCGCAGTTTTACAAGCAGATGATGGTGGGGGTCTTCGAGCGCGTCTATGAGGTGGGACCGGTATTCCGGGCGGAAAAGCATGATACCGCCAGACATTTGAACGAGTATACGGGAGTGGACTTCGAGATGGGCTACATTGAGAGCTTTCGGGAGATTATGGAGACGGAGGTGAAGATGCTGTGCCATGGGCTGGACATGCTTTCCCGGGAATATACCCGGGAGTTAGAGCTTTTGGAGGTACGTCTGCCGGAGCTGCCCGAAGGATTTGATACGAATGCACCGAGTGCGGTGGGAACAATTCCTGTTCTGAAATTCGCGGAAGCCAAAGAGCTGCTGGCGCAGGAGCTGGGACTGGGAGCGGCAGAGCGGGAGCATAGCCTTGCATGCCATGATTTTGAGCCGGAGGAGGAGAAACTGCTCTCGGAGATAATCCGGCGCAGAACGGGAAGCGAATTCCTCTTTGTCACCCATTATCCTGCGGCCAAACGGCCCTTTTATGTGATGGAAGACCCGGAAAATCCGGAGGAGACGTTGAGCTTCGACCTGATTTTCCGGGGGCTTGAAATCACCACGGGAGGACAGCGCATTCACGATTATGAAATGCAGGTGGAGAAAATGCGCCGACGGGGGATGAATATGGAATCCTTCGAAAGCTATCTGATGATGCATAAGCATGGCATGCCCCCTCACGGAGGCCTGGGTCTGGGATTGGAGCGCTTTACCGCCAGACTTCTGAACTTTGACAATGTACGGCAGGCCGCACTTTTTCCCAGAGATATCCACAGACTGACACCCTGAAGCAGGGGAATAATGGTAACAGTTCAGCCATACGGCACCGCGAAGTCAAAATCGCGTTTGTATGCGATTTTGCGAGACTCGCAGGCGCCAAAATGAGTTGAAAACTCATTTTGTGTGCATCAGCGTTACAGTTTAGCCGAAGGCTGAACTGTAAC
>JAAWLQ010000437.1 GCA_022797995.1 Lachnospiraceae bacterium | reverse complement strand
TCACCTCGCTTTCTTAATGTATTATTGTACTATATAAATGATACAATAACGGGTTTTTGCGAAAAAGTCAAGGGATTTTCAAATATATTTTTTCTTTTTTTATTTGTGTCATAAAAAGGACGACTTAATTGTTATTATTATACTATACATCTATACAGTATTTCATAGACTATGCCAGGCGAAGGAGGAAGAGGAGAGATATGGCTGATATGAATCAATTACTGAAAGAGACGTTTGAGTTACTTGTAAAAGAAGAGTTTGAGAATCGCCTAGAGGTTCCGAAGCATAGATTTTCTCTGCGGTTTCATCGGGACATGCATAAGGTATTTCGGAATGTTGGGCTGGCGGAGCGGAAGAGAAAAGGTGGAAAGAAGGATTCCCCTTTTGAACTGTATCGTCCGGTTCGTTCCAGAAAGAGACGAATTGTTTTTATTTGTCTGCTCTTTGCCATCATCGGCGGAACTGTATTCGCCGCAGAACCAATGATTCGCTGGCTGCACAATTACTATATGAGACAGCACGCGGACCATGTGGAGATTCAGAAAAGCGAGGGGAAAGACAACGATATCAGCAATTCCAGCAAAGAGTTTCAGAAATACAGATTTACGAAACTTCCGGATGGGTATTCTTTGCAGAATGAAAGTTTTGATAACGAATTTCAAAAATATTGGGCACAGTATACTGATGAAAAGGAAAATGTATTGCTTTTAAGGCAAACCTGGCAAGAAGATGGGACACTTGGAAATATCACATCAGATATAGAACCATTAGAGAATATAAAAATGGATAATTTTGTTGGGTATTATGTAGAAGATAATAATGTTGGTACATTAATACTTTCTGATGGTATTTACAAATTAGTACTTCAAGGACCGTTATCGAAAAAAGCTCTAATAGAAATAGCAAAAAAATTAGAATTAGCTGAAATTCCATAATAAACGTACCACATTATAAGGTAATTTTTTAAGTAGAGAAGAGAATATGAAAAATGAACAAAAAGTGTCATATTTCTTTTATCCAGATTGTTACTATATTGGCAATGCTTACATCTGCCAAAGATTAATACAAAAGAAAAAGGGAAGGAGAAGGTAACTATGAAACGAAAAATATCAATGATGCTGGCTGTGATGTGCCTGGTACTCAGCATGGCAAGCGTCAGCCAGGCGGCAGGAAAGTCAGCACCGCCGAAAGCCATTGGAGGGTCAGGCACAATACAGCCTCACTATGTGAATGCAGGAAATATTAGTTCAGATTTAAAGATTAGTGGCAGTACAGCTTACTGCAACTCTTTTGCTTCTGCAAAGAAAGTCTGTCGTATTACAACAACAATGCGGCTTCAGAGGAAAGATGGCAGCTCCTGGTCTACGGTTGTCTCTTGGGTAGAGACATCAACTACTGGCGTGCATGATATGACAAAATCTTTCACATTAACGAAAAGAGGAACTTACCGCGTCCAGGCTAATTTTGATGTTGCCGGAGAACAGCTGACGTATAACAGCGCTTCCAAAACGTATTGAGTGTGAGCGGTATGAAGGAGTTTTTAAGAGGCCTCAGTATCATATTTTGCAGCTTTCTAGGAATCATTATTTTACATTTCCTGGCGGTACTGTTGTCCTAAAAACGGAATTGGAGAGAAAATGATAAAGCTGTCATTTTCAGTCCCAGCAAAACATCCCCATGGGAATCAATGTTTCATCAGCATTGTATTTCTCATGGGGATGTTTGCGATGTTTCCTATAATATTTGAAATATAAATGACAAAATTGCAGAAACCAGAAATCATGTTTCACAGAATGATGCGGAATCAATATATTATTTGTAAAAGAATAATATGGAGGTTTTCATGGCAAATGAGACAAATGTTATAGCAAATACCTGCAGTTTTGCAGGTGTAAGACCAATCATGGTGGATTTACCTTACCCAGAGATTCAGGTGCGGGAAAAAAATCTGATTTATGCCAATCTGCTCAGCGCGGATTACTGTGGTTCTGTGTCAGAAATGTCAGCCATTACGCAATACATCAATAACGAGAATCGTATGTCCTGCGAAAAATGCCCGCTGGCAAAGACGATAATAGGAATCGCCATGGCAGAAATGATACATTTGCAGAAACTGGGCGAATTGATTTTCTTATTAGGCGGAAGTGTCAGTTTTACAGCGGTTTATCCCAATGGCAGAAAGAAACAGTGGACACCAGAATATTTGAGTATTCCGGAAAATGTGAAACACATGATTCTGGCTGATATAGAAGCAGAAAAGGCTGCTATCAATCAGTACAATATGCATATCAAAATGATAAATGACGATTATATCAACGCTGTATTATTGAGAATTATTAAAGATGAAGAGTATCATATTATGATTCTTCAGACTTTGCTTCAAGAGATGCCTTAAACAGTATGGGGGATGGTGCATTTTTGTTTCGTGCATTATCCCCCATACTGTTTAAGGCAATATTTTAAAGTTCCCTCTTTTCAATTTGATTTAAACTGATGGTAGAAATATTATTCCATTAAACATTCTATCAGTTTGTCATTCATTTCCCGGCTCATAAAACAAAAGCGGATATATTTGTTATCCAGAAATGGAAAAGTGGAGCAGTCGCGAATCATCATTTTTTTGCGAATTGCCCTGTCAAACAAATCACCAGAAGTTAAAGTGTCAGACAGAAGGCGTACCAGCATGAAATTTCCGCTGGGAGGATATGTCTTAAAACGTCTGTCTGCAAGAAAAAGATTGTAAACGCGGTTACGTTCTGCGGAGATTAAATTCCTGGTTTTTTGAATATAGTCAGTGTCCCGAAACATGATTTCTCCGGCAATCACTGCCAAAGAGTTGATAGTCCATGGATTTTTCCGGGTGTTGATGGCCTTGATGAAATCACGGTTTCCGGTAACTGCATATCCCAGACGCAGTCCAGGAGCGGCAAAAAATTTGGAGGTTCCCCTCAGAATCACAATATTATTGTAAAAAGCAGTCAGGGGAATGGAGGTAAGCTCTTCATAGTTGTCTGCAAACTCCACATAAGTTTCATCCACCATCACAAAGATATCATTCTGCTTGCAGACGTCTAAGATTTTACGCATGCGCGCACGGGGAATGGCGCCGGAGGTGGGATTGTTGGGATTGCAGATGACAAGCAGGTCAATGCTTTCATTGAGCTGCGCCGTAAAATGCTCTACATCCAGAACAAAATCTAGTTCTTCCTGCAGAGGATAATAGAGACACGTTCCTCCGCCCAAGGCAATTTCCCGTTCGTATTCTGAGTAAGTGGGCCCGATAATCAGAGCTTTCCTGGGATGCTGAATTTGAATCAGGAGAGAAATCAGCTCTGTGGAGCCGTTTCCCATAATAATATTTTCATAATCCGTATCAGTATAATCGGCAATGCATTTGCGGAGAGAGCGGTATTCTCTGTCTGGATAAGAACTGATAGCGTCGATGTGGTTTGACAGCGTCTCCCGCAGAAGAGGAGAAATACCAAGAGGGTTCACATTTGCGCTGAAACTGGTAATTTCTTCTTTTTTGATGCCGTAAATCTGTTCAATTTTTTCTAAATCACTTCCGTGAAAATGGTC
>JAAWLQ010000006.1 GCA_022797995.1 Lachnospiraceae bacterium | reverse complement strand
CTCCTATTTATAGTTCCGTACATGCCCGAGCAGTACCAATTCCCTGCATAGAATTTCCGGCCGAAGATACGTCCGTAAATTCTATGGGCACTGCTCAGGCATGTACTGATTCAACTCGATATTTTTCTAATCATCATTCATTTCATTTACAAACCATAATGGCATATGATATAATGAACTTATTCAACAAATTGGCCGAATGGCCATCTATCATGTATAAAATATTCCATATGCCAGCTACAGGCATATCATCAGCAGTTCCGCTGCTCATTCACATTATGCATAGTCAATGGCACCTTGATAACTTGATAACTTAATAAAGGCTTTACATCCTTTCTAAAATCCGCTATACTGATCCTATCAGAAAGGCGGTGAGAGGATGGCAGCAGACATGGGTATGACAAATAAACAATTTCAAGGTTTTATCCGGCTGGCTCTGGAATTAATCAACAAAGCGCTGACAAAATCACCGGATAACGAGGATCTGCAAAAATTAAAGGATATCTTTCAGTCAATGTTAGAAGATGGCAATTAAATATCATTAAATCGTAACCAGTAACCAGGGGTGTAAAGCCTTTATTAAAAATCATCAAGGCTTTATACCTTATTTTCTTTTTCAGCTAACCCTTTACATAAGATCTCCATCTCCGGCGTATACTCTACCGTGAACTGAGTCCCCAGCCTGGCCAGCTCCCCCAGCACTTTCTCCAGACCGGCTTGTGTCTGATACCAGTTTTCCCTGGTCACCTTCCCATTCACCGGCGCGATCAGGAATTCCGTGTCGGGAAAGCACAGCTGATAGTACATCAGACATCTTCTGGAATGGTAAGCTTTGCAGCAGAGGATGGCTTTTTTCGGATACAGACCTTTTTCGTCCAAAAGCTTCCTGGTAAATCTGGCATTCTCGGCGGTGAACCGAGCCCTGTCCTCCTGGAAAATGCAGTCGGGAGCGACCCCGTTCCGGCGCAGAACATCTGTGTAGAATTCACATTCGGATGTATAATCTTCCCCGTAGATTTCCGCTTTGGACTTCGCACCGGGAAATCTTCCGGTCTTTATGGAATACCTGCCTGAGGGCACTACATAGGGAGCATACTCCGCTTTCCACAGTTCGGCCGCCCGCTCCGGCAGTTCCGGATAGGAGCCTCCCGGGATGAAGATGACATCCGCACGCAAAGGATTCTCTTTCCTGTCAGGGGCTGTGGGACAACCTTCTTGAAGTCCTTCTCCGGAACACTCCGGACTGATATCCTCCAGGAAGATGAAATTCGTGATATCGTCTATAATCCTCATATGTTTAACCCCCAATATGGCACCGCAATTTCGTACAGTTCTCCACTTCCCTCTTCAGCCGCTCCATGTGCTCCGCCTCCGGTGGCAGGATGTCCGGCATCTCATAGACCCTGCCCAGTCCTGCGTATTTGTCCTGTCCCAGTCTGTGATAGGGAAGCAGGTAAATCTCCTCCACCCCGGGAAGGGCATCCGCAAACCGTGCAATGGCCCTGATTTCTTCGGCTGTATCGTTAAAAGTAGGAATCACAGGCACCCGTATACTGAGCCTTGTCCGACCGGAAGCCGCGATTTTCCGGGCATTTTCCAGCATCAGTTCATTTCCTTTTCCTGTGAAACGTTTATGCTTCCCGCTGTCCATATGCTTGATATCCATGAGGTAATGGTCCAGCCAGGGCAGAATCTCCTCAATGACCTCCCATTTGGCACAGCCCATGCTTTCCATTGCGGTATTGATGCCAACGGCCTTCGCCCCGTGAAGCAGGTCTCTGGCAAATTCGGGCTGGCAGAGGCTCTCTCCCCCGGAAAGGGTCAGACCGCCGCCGGACCGGTGATAATAGGGTCTGTCCTTCTCCACGGTCTCCATGACCTCCGCCACCGTCACATCCCGGCCGATGATTTTCGTCTTCCCCCGAACCTTCATCTCCTGGATACCATACTCCTGGGATTCCGGATTACAACACCACCTGCACCGCAGCACGCAGCCTTTCAAAAAGCATATGGTGCGTATCCCCGTTCCATCGTGAATGGAATACCGCT
This sequence comes from Lachnospiraceae bacterium, assembly GCA_022797995.1. Classification (GTDB taxonomy): domain Bacteria; phylum Bacillota; class Clostridia; order Lachnospirales; family Lachnospiraceae; genus Acetatifactor. Next base: position 28,833 of record JAAWLQ010000006.1, on the reverse strand, counting down.
GTATATCGAAAATTCGTCCTTTTGTCTGCAAATAATCTGTTGTCATTTTTTATCCTCATACTGCCGACTGCATACCCGCATCACAGCATGCGCAGCGCCTCCATGGCAAGATAAAACAATCTCTCCCTGGCAGAAACGTTCCTGTTCCAATCCCTGTCGTCATAGTCTTCCGCATCTCCCGTAAGGATATCCCCGCTGTAAAGAAGCTGTCCGAAGACCTTTCCCCGAAACTGTGCGATGGCCGCCATTGTGGCGCACTCCATCTCCACGGCCCTGCATCCCTCTTCCCTCCGGTAAGCCACCATTTCCTTCGTCTCCCGGTAAAAGCCGTCTGTGGACCAGGTGGCACATTCTATGTAAGGAATACCATGCCCGGCCAGAACTTTTCGAAAGCATTCTATGGGGCCACAGTCCAGCTCGATAAACCGGGCCGGCGGCAGATATTTATAGGAAGCTCCCTCGTCCCGCAAAGCCCGCACCGGAAGAATCACAGCGCCTTCCGGAATGTCCTCCAGCACCCCGCAGCCTCCGCAGCAGACAATCACTTCCACTCCGCAGCCATAGAGCATCTCCGTCATCATTGCGATAGAACCGGAGGCCACTACCGCCTGTACGGCGCAGAGTTCCATCCCTTCCACAGTGAACCGGTACACATGAAAATCCTTCATTTCGGACACATAGGTTCCTATCTTCTCTCCCCCGTATCTCTCCACTGCCTCTGCAAGGACTTCTTCAAAAAAGGTCACAAGACAGAGCCTTGGGAATTTCCCGAACCCACCACCGCCCTGACCGTCTCTGTCCTCTTTGGACTCAGTTCTGTCCGGATTGATGACAGCTTTTTTCTCCGTGCTGTACTCCAAAATTGGAAAATCGTTTTTCACAATCATTTTATCTGCTCCTGATAGCTTTTCGCGCGGTCTCTCTGATTCAGTTCAACTGTAAATTCCTTCTTTCTGATACCCATAATCAAACTGTCATGATAGATTCCGTCCTGCAGTTCTCTCTCCGGTACCACGCATAAATCCCGGAAACCACATTTATGGTAACACCGGATGGCTCTGGCATTATGGGTTTTAGGGTCAATCATCAGCATATCGGCATTCCGTTCGTCGAACAATGCCTTCATCAGCACTTTCATGCATTTGGTCCCGATTCCACGGTCGCGGTAATCCGCTTCCCCGAGGAAGATATCAATGCCGTATACCACATCCTGCTTATCCGCAAATTGCCCGAACTGCGCTTCCGGCACTTCGTAATTACCGGCATTTACGATGCAAAACTGACAGTAGCCGATGGCTTTGGAATCCCACTCAATGATACACTGTTCCACATGCTCTTCCCGGCTTTCTCTATAGTCCCGAACCACTCTCTCATAGGTAAAATGTTCTGTCATCCCCTCCCAGTACTTCATTGTCCGGGGATCTGTCATCCACTTTAAAAATGTCTGAAAATCCTGTTCGGTTTCTTCCATGGTTCTGATATGAATATGTCCGTCCCTTGCAATCGTATCTGCCATCTTACTACCTCTGCTTTTGGAAGTCACAGCCCCTGCTCCGTCCTCCGGATAATATCATCCTGCAGGGATTTGGAAAGTGTGGTAAACAACGCGCTGTACCCTGCCACCCGCACCACAAGGTGAGCGTACTTCTCCGGATGAGCCTGGGCGTCCAGAAGGGTCTCCCTGTCCACCACATTGAACTGCATATGGCTTCCCTTCTGATCAAAATAGGAACGAATCAGCGCCACGAAATTCTCCAGTCCCTTCTCGCCGCTTAGGGCCGTGGGGTGGAACTTCTGGTTGAACAAAGTGCCGTTGGAGGCAATGCCATGGTCCAGTCTGGCCACGGAATTGGCCGCCGCGGTGGGACCGTTCACATCCTTACCCGCCGAGGGGGACACACCGTCCGCCACAGGGGTGTGAGCCAGCCTTCCGTCCGGCGTTGCGCCGGTCTGGGCCCCCAGAGGCACGTTGGCGGATACGGGATACAATCCCGCCTGGAACTGGCCGCCTCTGGGATTCCGGTAATTCAGAAGGGGTCTGGTATAGGTATAAGCCACATCTCTGGCAAACAGGTCCACTTCTTCATTGTCATTACCGAATTTGGGAACCGCCTCGATCATGGCCAGCAGCTCCTCATATTTTTTCTTCTCCTCAGCCGAAGGCTTTGTATTCATCACGATTTCAATCATGTCAGCAATCTGACTCTCGTCCACGGTCATGCCGCTTTTCTCCATCTCAGGGAGATTCGCCTTGCGAATCTCCCTCACAATCTCCGTGACGATTTCCCCGGCGCTGACTGCGTCAAATCCCTGTCCGTAATTCATGGCCAGAGCCCGTTTATACTCTGCCAGCGTCACCTTTTTCTCATCGAACACCAGCTTTTTGACGGCGTAAAGGGAATCCGCCATGTTGGCAATACCAAAGCCCTGAGGGCCGGTAAAATTGTAGACGGCGCCGCCCTCCTGCACCGATTTTCCTCTCCGGATGCAGTCCTCCACCATGCAGGACAGGAAGGGCAGGGGGCAACGGGTGGCATGGGCCACATCGATGGCATTGTCCGCATTCACCAGCAGAGAGAGGTTATAATTCATCTGCTTTTTATAAGCATCATAAAACTCTTCAAAGGTGGTCATCTCCTCCACCCTGCCGGTCTCCAGGCTGATCTTCTCCCCCTTGTCCCAGCCATTGGAGAACACCAGCTCCAGAGGACGGCACATATTGTAGAATGCCGCATCATGCCAGCCTTCCGTCTTCCCGGCCTTCTGGGGCTCCACACAGCCGATGATATTGTACTCTCTGGCATCCTCTAAAGTCAGTCCCCGGCTCAGAAGCGAGGGAATGATAACCTCATCGTTATAATAGGCCGGAAGCCCGATTCCAGTCCTGGTCAGATCCGCCGCCTTCAACAGCAATGCATGGGGCGACTTGTTCCACACCCGGATAGAGAGGGAGGGCTGGGGCAGAAAGACATGTTTGGAGGCCGTGATGCACATAAAGGACAGATCGTTGGTCACGTCGCAGCCGTCCCTGTCCTGGCCTCCCACAATCAGATTCTGGAACAGGCTGTACCCCGCAAAGCCTTCCGCGCTGGCGGCGTCCCTGCACTTATTCAGATCGTTTAACTTCACCCAGATACAGTCGATCAGCTCCTGGGCAAACTCTCTGGTCAGTTTTCCGCTATCCAGATCCTTCTTATAATAAGGATACATATATTGGTCAAAGCGTCCCGGCGAAATAGAATGTCCGCTGGACTCCAGCTGCAGCAACTGCTGGACGAACCAGAAGCTCTGGCATGCCTCGTAAAAGGAGGACGCACCATATTCCGGCACCCTGCGGCAGTTGGCCGCTATCTGAAGGAATTCCTGCTTCCTTCCTGCCTCTCTGCAGGCAGCCGCTTCCCGCTCCGCCAGCTCCCCATAGCGATTGGCATACCGGATCACGGCCTCACAGCTGAGAATGGCCGCCTTCAGGAACTGACTCTTCGTACAGTAATCCGCGTCGCCGGGATTACAGCCGTCCAGCTCCGCCTGCATCTCATCTATGATGCCTCTGTAGCCCACGGCCAGCACCTTATCGTACTGCACAGTCACATGCCCCACGCCATTGTAAAAATAATTGCCCGGAGTAAATATGTTGTGCTCAATGGCCTTCTTCGTCTCTTCCGTCATCAAGGAAGTGGCCAGATCACTGGTGGTCTTCCCCTCCCAGTACGCATCCGCTTCCCGCAGCTCCCCCTTCGTCTGCTCCGCTATGTAAAAGGGATCCGCCTTGCGGGTCTCCACCGTATCAAACTCGGCTTCCAGCCATTTGTAGGAAAATTCCGGATAGGTCTGGCAGCCTCTAGGGGCGATGGTGGTGCTGCCCACAACCAGCTCTCCTTCCCTGATGATAATGGGAATCTGGTCCAATATATGGGCAAAAGCCAGCGCACGCCGCATAATGATGGGCTTGTTCTCTGTCTCTTTATAGGATTCCGTAATCAGCCTGGCTCTGGCGGACTCGATTTCCGGCATTTTGGCGTACAGATGCGCCACAAGTCTGGGGATTCGATCCGTTTTCGGAATTTCCTCTGTGAAATATTTTGCCATTGGTGCTCCTTTCCGGGTTGTGTCCGTTCTTCTTTTTTCCTGTGGGTTGTATTTAAACAATAGAATCCACGCTCTGCGAAGCTTCTATTGTCATGAATAATATGGCTGGCCTGCACAGTTACAGCAACAAATCTCCTGCAGGCTTTCTGTATTTGACTTATCATACACTTTCAGATACCAGTATATTCTTATATCATCAGAATGTCAATAAATCTTACACCCATTTTATAAGTTTTTCTGTGGTTTTATTTTGATTGTTGTTGGTTTTGATTTGTGTGGTTTAGATTGCATACCATTTGACTCACTGTGATTTGGACCATACAGGATTTCAATCGCATATACATTACAAAGACAACAAAAAGATATACTGTAAAACTTTGAAAATTCATTTATAAAGTGAAATAAAATCACATTCCGGGCAGAAACAGCATATCGAACTCTACTGTTTAAACCGCCCTGAATGTGATATCATACTACATAACGCCAGAATTCATACTGCCAGTCGCTAATATTTGCCGATTCACCCCACTCACGGGCGCCAGATGCTATAAACCGGCGGCAAACTTTATCGCTCGTGAGTATACCGTACTGCACTGGCCCAGGTAACTCAGCCCCAGGCTATTACACCGCTTTACTTATCTGCGTTCCTGCCGAGAATCTCCTTGAACCGCTCCAGATCTCCCGGCGTGGTAATCTTGAAATTCCCCTCATCGCCCGGAATCATGGCAATGTCCATTCCGGCCATAACCGCAGGCTCCGTGGAACCGTTGATCCGCAGTATGGCATCCGGCAACAGCCGTCTGTTCGCCGCATAATATTTCCCCAGAAGAAATACCTCCGGCGCCTGTCCGGCGAAAATGGTCCCTCTGTCCAGAAGGGAAGTAATCGTTTTCCCATTTTCACTGCGGTAAACCGTATCCTTCATCGGCAGTACCGGAATCGCCCCCTCATGCCTCCGGCCCGCCTGAAGACATTCCGCAATCATCTCCCCTGATAACATGGGCCGGGCCGCATCATGAATCAATACATAATCCGTCTCCGCCGCATACTTGCGGATATCTTCCAACCCATGCAAAATGGAAAGCTGCCTGTTCTCCCCCGGAAGGGAAAATCCTCTAAACTTCTCCTTCTCTGGAAGCCGCGCCATCCACCGCAAAATTTCCTCCTGCCATACCGTTTCCGCCACAATCTGGACCGCATCTATTTCTTCATGTTCGAATAAAGTCCCCATACAGTAAGAAAGAATTGCTTTTCCGTCCACTTTCAGATATTGTTTCGGAATATCTGTACCCAGCCGGACTCCTGTGCCTCCGGATAAAATTAATGCTATATTCATCATATTTCCTCTTAGGGTCTCGCAGCAAATTTGTCATAATATGCAACAGCCTGGTCCTCTGTCAGTTGAAAACGTCTCTGAAGTTTAATAATGCTGCGTTCTCTTGGAATCTCTTCTTCCAGATTATCAAGAATCAACACCCTGATGCCTTCTTCGCGCACCTCTTCCCTGACTTCATCCTTCACTTCTTCCCTGACTTCGTCCTTTACTTCTTCCCTGACTTCGTCTTTTACTTCTTCCCTGACTTCGTCTTTTACTTCTTCCCTGACTTCGTCCTTTACTTCTTCCCTGACTTCGTCCTTTACCTCTTCCCTGATTTCATCCTTTACTTCTTCCCTGACCTCGTCCTTCACTTCTTCCCTGACTTCATCTCTGATCTCTTCTCTGATTTCATCTGCAATACACTGTCCCAGTCCTCTCACCTGCTCTGCCTCCTTCCATAGCTCTTCATTCCCTGAAAAATCAATATATTCTGATATTGTCTTCATGAAATCCGCTTTATGCGGATACATAATCGTATTCAGGAACCGCAAAAGCTCGTAACATTCGTCCCCTTTTTCTCCATCATATACTTTGTCTCCCAGCCTGATAATGACCAGAGTCATTAAATCATAGTTTTCTCCAGGCACTTTGTTGATTCCTATATTCTTCGTATTTTTAATGCCATAAAAAGAAATGCTGTAACGGTCTTCCTTTGGAATGTCGTCCCGGCAAATCCAGATACCATAACATTTCTCCAAAGATCCGTAATCTGTCTGCTCCGTAATCAGAGACAGCTGCGCGGACAGTTGCCTTGCCAGATAATATATTCCTCTCATTTCTATCGGATAGCCCGGATAATATGCCTTCTGCGACTCAATGTCCACGCGAATATTTACCAGCACTTTCTCCGTGGAAAGCTTTGGATTCTTCGCACAGAACAGAAGGTCAAAATAGGAAACCTTCTCATTAAGCTGTGCAAATTCTGCACTGTCTCCTTTCACCTGACTGTTCGTCCTTCCCTGAGACACCTCAGTGGCCTCGGATATGGAAGCTCCTTCTATGAACTCCATAATTTCTTTTCTACTATATCCTTCGTACTCTTCTACGGTATCCTGCAATATAATGGCAAGTACTTCCTTATTGTGCAGAATCATTTTACTCTGGACATCCAGTCCAGCCATATCTTTCGTAAGCTGCATGGTACTTAACATCTCCATGCTGCCGCCGATTTTGTTCATTTTCTGTCCTCCCGCTTCCTTTCCATATCTGTCCTTATCAGCGCCGGTGTCTATTCCCGGGCCCTGTTTTTGAGGAACCATTCATAAATCCGGCCATGTTCCGAACAGATACCTCGATGCAGGAAAGATTCGTTCCTTCCTGCTGTAGTGTAAAAATTGTTACCTAAAATATGAGATTTACCCGGCAAGAAGTCCGAATCGACAGAAGCCGCACTTCATAAGGCTTCTATTATCATGAATTACAGAAAAAGCTGTCATCAGCCTTCAGATTTATAATAGAATTCAAATTTCTTCGCCTGACAATACATTAACACAATTCAGGCAGGATTGCAATAACAAAAAATCTATGAAAATCCATTTTGCCCCCTTGCATTTTGCCCCTTCTAAATAGAAATAAACTTTTCGCTCCAGGCTTCAAAAAAATATTTCAAAATTTTGCATAAAACGACAAATATGTCTTCTCATTTCCTCTGACCTGTGCTATAATAATGAAGTCATATTCAGGACAGAAACGTTTGACCTTCTTTTACAAAAGATAAAGCTGTCCTGAATATGACTTTTTGTTTCCTTACAATACTGCTGTTCCTTCTTCCCAAATCCCCCAAAGTATATTATAATAATTCTGCACACATGGCATATCATCCCGTTAAAGCGGAAGTTACTGTTCACGACCTTCACAGCAATGGATGTACAGCAACGGATGCACAGAGAACCGCATTGCGAAAAGGATATTCGCAAAACAGCGGTTTCGCGCACGGCGGTCCCGGGTTTGTCACGCAAAGAGCGCGTGCCAACGCCTCGCGGCGGCATCGAGTGAACAGCAACAGGCGGAATGCAGACCAGTCAGCAGAAAGGAATGGATTATGGCAAAAGAATTGTTAAAAAGAAGTGAGGTAAAAGAGGAGTATACCTGGAATCTTGCAGACCTCTACGCAGATATTCCCTCCTGGGAAGCCGCGGTGCAGGAGATACAGGAAATTGCCGCCCGGCTGGAGAAAATGGAAGGAAAGGTAACGGAAAGCGCGGAAAATCTGTTTACCACATTGGTCTGGCTGGAAGAGTTGGGGAAAAAGACGGACCCTGCGTTCGACTATGCGGAACGTCTGAGCGATCAGGATACAGGCGACACGGCACATCTGGCCATGTCCCAGAAGCTCCGCAGCATTTATGCCGATATTTCCAGCAGAATTTCCTTCATCGACCCGGAAATTCTGGAACTGGAACAGGAGACCCTGGAGCAGTATTACACACAGCAGCCGAAGCTGGAGGCATACCGGAAATATATCGAGGAAATCCAGCGGTTGAAACCCCACCATCTTCCCGCGGAAATGGAACGTCTGCTGGCCATGACCAATGAAATGGCCAATGTTCCCGAGGAGACCTTTTCCGTCTTCAATAATGCGGATCTGAAACTGCCGGAAATGACCGATGAGAACGGAGAGGTCATCCGTATCACTCATGGCCGCTATACTACCCTCCTGGAATCTTCTGATCGCCGGGTGCGCAGAGAGGCCTTTGAGAAAATGTACCAGACCTACAAACAGTTTGAAAATACGCTGGCCAGTCTCTACAGCGGTCAGGTCAAACAGCTGATGTTTTACGCCAAAGCCAGGAAGTACCCTTCCACTCTGGAGGCGGCGGTCAATCGCAACAATGTCTCTCCCGATGTATACGACAATCTGCTGACCACGGTAAATGCCAATCTGGATAAAATGTACCGCTATGTCAGACTCCGCAAACGCCTGCTCCAGGTGGACGAGTTACATATGTATGATGTCTACACCCCCATCATTGCCGATGCGAAGCGGAAAATCCCTTACGCAGAAGCGAAGGAGACAATCCTGAAAGCCCTTGCGCCTCTGGGAGAAGATTATATCCAGTTGTTAGAGGAAGGTTTCAACAATCGCTGGATTGATGTCTATGAAAATGAGGGAAAAAGAAGCGGCGCTTATTCGGCCGGCGCTTACGGCGCACATCCCTATGTGCTCATGAATTATAATGATAGCCTGGATAGTATGTTTACTTTGGCACATGAAATGGGCCATTCCCTGCATACCCATTATTCCAATACCGCCCAGCCCTATTTCTATTCTCATTACAGAATTTTCGTGGCGGAGGTAGCTTCCACCTGCAATGAAATCCTTCTGATGGAATATTTGCTGAAAAATACAACAGATGCCAAAGAACGAGCCTATCTGCTGAACCATTATCTGGACAGCTTTAAGGGAACCGTATTCCGTCAGACGATGTTCGCAGAATTCGAGAAGAAAACCAATGCCATGGCCGAGGCCGGCGAAAGCCTTACGGCTCAGGTATTAAACGATGTTTATCACGAATTGAACAGCCGGTACTTCGGTCCGGACATGGTTTCCGATCCGGAAATCGCCAGAGAATGGGCCAGAATTCCCCATTTCTACTATAATTTCTATGTGTACCAGTACGCCACCGGATTCTCCGCGGCCGTAGCCATTGCGCGGAATATTTTAAAAGAAGGCGCTCCCGCTGTGGAACGATACAAGAAATTCCTGTCGGGCGGCTGTTCACAGTCTCCTGTGGAGCTGTTAAAGATTGCCGGCGTGGATCTGGAAACTCCAGAGCCCATTCAGGATGCGTTGAATGTCTTCGACGAAGTGCTGGATGAATTGGAAACGCTGGTGTGAGTGTTGCGGTGTTGCTTTGGGAGGCGGATTTTAATTTCCGCCTCCTGTATTGTTGTTCTCTGCCTGCTGCCCGGAAAACGGTAGAGGCTGTTAACACTGTCTTTAAAACCGCAATGCACGTATATCTGCCAGTGTCTCTCCGTAAGGTCTGTTCTTCCCGAATAGGAGTGTTGTCCCCAGCACAAAGCCCTTTACGCCCTTCGGCGCATATTCCAGAATTTTATCCGCGCTGCAGGCACCGTCCCAGTAAAGCTCGAAGCCCATGTCCTCTTTCATGGAGAGGAGCTTCGTGATCTTCTTGCCCACATAGGGCAGGTACATCTGGCCTGCGTTGCCGGGATTCACAGACATGACCAATACCTTATTGACGATGCGAAGCATCTCCATCACCGTTTCTGCGGAGGTGCCGGGGTTGATGGCAATCCCGGGTATCATCCCTGCGTTGATGATGGCCTGGAGTGTGGTGGAGGGATGGTACTCCGCCTCCGGGTGAATGTAGACTGTGTCACCTTTTCGCAGATGCTCCAGAAAAATGCCAATGCGGTTGTTGGGGTGTTCTATCATCAGATGCACGTCCAGGGGCCTGGATGTGGCGCCGGCTATGTAGCGCATGTCGTTCAGGGACATGGCAAAGTTGGGGACGTAACGGCCGTCCATGATGTCTATGTGGAAGGAATCTATGCCGCCTTCCTCCAGCTCTCTTATCTCCTGCTCCAGATGACCGTAATCGGCGCACATCATGGAGGCTGTGAGTTCAAATTGCATGTGAGTTTCTCCTTGTCAGGCCTGTTTTCGTTTTAATACTTTTATTACCTCTACTCATTTCATTCATACCGGCTCTGTTATTCGCGTGGTCCGATCAGTCAACGAATCCTCAACGCTTATTGTCATCGGTCGCTTCTTTCTTACTATGTCGCTGCTGTCAGAGTTCGTGTCTCTGCCTTCCATGGTTCCTTTGCTGTCCAATGCACTATTCCATTACAGGCTCTCCGTATCAGCCTCTGTACTTTCGGTTGAATCTGGATCTTCGCCGGCGTTTTCATCATCATCCGCAGTCGCCTTGTCCTGACTCTGTTCCTGCTTGTCTGAAACTCCATTATCATTTCCGGAGGATTCACCTGAGGAAATGTCATTATCAGACTCTTCTTCCTTATCGACACCACTATTCTCAGAATCCGGGCCATTATCCTCTGTGCTTCCTTTTCCATCCGATGTATCATCCCCCGGTTCTGAACCCTCTGTATTAACCTCCGCACTTTCGGTTGAATCTGGATCTTCGCCGGCGTTTTCATCACCGTTCGCAGTCTGCCCGCCTGTATTCTGATTTTCCTTATCCGGCACATTATCACCTGATATAGGGCTTCCTGAAATGTCTTCCGTAGGTTTATTGGGGGCTTCATTTTGGCTTTCATCTGGGTTTTCATTCAGGTTTTTATCTGGGTTTTCATTCAGGTTTGCATCTGGATTTTCATTTAGGCTTTCATCTGAATTTTCATTCTGGTTTTCGTTCAGGTTTCCACTCAGGTTTTCATCTGGTTCTTCTCCAGCCTCCGATCCATCCGAAATTACAGGTTCTACATTCCATGATATTGTCACATGTGGTTTACCGCTTATCCCTGCCCAGTCCCCCTTCTCATTGCAGGCGCCAACCAGCCCAAAAGAATATGCATCAAAAGCTGCTTCTTCTAACTGACAAACACATTGATACTCTCCCGTATCCTCGCAAAGCGTATATGCATAAGCATCTAACGGAGCCCTGTCAAGCTTTATAGTAACAGATACCTCTCCATTCTCTGATAAGGGCCACTCATTCCCTTCGTTATCCACAAGAGCCAGATACAGATCACAGGAATCTCTGTCTCCAAACTCTCTGTCCTGCATAACTGAGATTCCGTCTGCATTTTCCAGCTTCGCTGTAATTGTCACTTCAATGGGAACTGTGCTTTGGTTTATGATTCTCAGGCTGTCACTTCGGCTTGACAGTTTATACCCGCCCCCATCGCGGTTGTAAAAAAGAAGGTATGTGTCTTCCTCTACCGTAATATCCCCACCAGAGCTACCGAATGTATTATAAAAGATATGCAGTGGGTCAATGAAGAAGCTAAAGGGATCGCTGTCCTCAACTACCGGTAACACAACGGATATGACCTCTTTGTTTTCCGTTGGTACTGTGACATTCTCCGGAGCATTCTCTGTAGCTTTTTCTGTGGGGTTATCTGTGGCTTTTTCTGTTGTATTTTCCGTAACGCTTTCTGTGGCTTTTTCCGTTGTGTTTTCCGTAACGCTTTCTGTGGCTTTTTCCATGGCATACGTTTTGATCTGGAAGGAGACCAGTGCCAGGGCAAGCAGGAGTGGTAAGCTATTCATTGGCTTTCTTTTCATTGAATACCTCCCTATATGTTTGTTGGTAGCATAAATATCAGTTTATAAGGTTCTCTACAAAGCTATTGTATCTACAGTTTTACTAATAGTCTTCATACGGCATTGCCACCCTAAGCCTGCAATATCAATTCAAGAAATTTTTATCCGCATATACTACTCTATATTCATCTATGTGCTTTTCAAAAAAATATGTGATAAGGCGTTCCGAAAGAAAGCCGGGGTATCGGTTCATATACGGATCCTCCTTATCCCCTCCATGTGCCACCACAGCGTCAAGTATAGGAAATAGCCAGGCGCATAGCCTGTCCAGCACCTCTCTGCGGGCAATCAGCATGTTGCATGGAGAATAGAGATTCCCTGCAAATATCCTCTTTGCATCCTCATACTCGTCCGGCAGTTCCGTCTTAAAATATTCCATTAAATAATCCCAGTCCGAAGCAATATGACGTTCCCTGTAATTTTCTGCGATATCAGGTGCAACATACAATGGAACCGGCAGAATCGCCGCCACGTGGTTATTTTCCATCCTCATAACCCAGTCCGAAGGCAGCAGAAAATGCCTCCGATAATGCACCAGCCCCACATAATCCTCCCTGGCATGTTTCCAGATCCAGTACAGCCCGGTCAGTTCACAATACTGCCTGTTTCTTTCCGAAATATTTTCCCCTTCGCAATCCGTAAGCACACCCGAAAAAAGGCGGCTTTGTGTCAGCGCAGCCCCGACTTGCAGTACCCTTTCATCCACCGTCAGTTCATAGAAATCCTGCAGCGGTTTATCCAGAACCGATCCCGCCACATAAATCCTTGCTCTTTTTCCCTGCATCCTGTCCGCCTTTCGTTTCACTCAGCAGGAAGGTCATTTATCATGGTAAATTTCCTTCCCTCCTCTTCCAGACACTTACGCACATACGCATTTCGCAGCCTGCGATCAAGCTCCACTGTCACTGGAATGATATGCTCCATCCCGAAAGCTCTCAACCTGTCGCTGAGCTTCGCATGGTAAATACCGCGCGTCCCCAGATAAACAGGACAATCCTTCCGCAGCCCTTCCCCTATTTCTATTACCGGGACTCCGTCAACCATCTCCTGGTTCTCCGACATATCATCCACCAGGAAAGCCTCCACCCCTATATCCGGATATAAATATTCCAGATATGCTTTCAGCGTCCGTCCCCTGGAATGAGCGCCGACAATATAAACCTGTTTTTTCATTCCGAGACCTCCTTTACGCTATCCGACTCCGATGTGGCAGTCTCTCCGGCATTTTCTCATCCTTCAGGGAACTCCCCTACCCCGACAGCCATCATACTTTTCCGGTCAGAATCTCTTCCATATAATCCGGCAGCTGCATTTTCTCCAGCACTTCCATTCTGATATAATCAATTCGTTCCACCGGAATCCCCATATGTACAAATTGCCTCTCTATCTTCATTGCCAGACGGACATCCAATATTGCAATCACAACCACATCAAACGCTGCCCCTGTCACTTCCTCCGCCGGCTGTACAGGCAGATTCCGAGTCCTGTAAACCTCGCATCTCTGGTCAAACCACCCTGTAATTACAATATCTCCGGTCTCCTGTCCGTATTTCCATATCACTTTACCGAAGATACCAGCGCCGTATACGGCAACTTTCATTCCCTTTTTTACTTTCCGAAATGGGTATAAAACCATAGAATGCCTTATTTGCCTATACTGCTTTAAAAGCATCCCATGCCACATGAAATATTGCAGCTGCCGCATCAGGCTTTCCTTCAGAGGATGTGCAAGGAACGACTTTGCCAGCGTTCCAAACAGTCCTACCAGCTTTTCCACACCCACCTGCTCTTTCACCATGGATCCCGGGCGAACTCTGTAATGGTAAAACGACTCATTGCAGACATAAATCGATTTCGCCTTGAGCAGGCACGGATATACACAGGCCGCATCCTCCGCATAGCTTACACTGTCCGGCACTTCCATCTGGCATTGTATGAGCAATGTACGCCTGACCAGCTTGCACCACAGATAAGTCAATATACCATTTACATAAAAGCTATCATTCACCATCATGCATCTGTAAAGCTGGTACCTATCCTTCTCCCCTTCATACAGCCCTTCCTTTATCGTATTCCTTTTTATCCCACTCTGCCCCGGTATCCCATATTCCTCGACCCCTGCAAAGGCAATGACATCCACATCCGGATTCAGAGCCAAAAGTTTCTGGTACATTTGTGGCTCAATCCAGTCATCCCCATCCACGCAGGATATGTACTCTCCTTTTGCAATGCTTAAACCCGCTTTCCTGGCGCTTACCAGTCCTCCGTTCTCCTTATGAATGACCTGTATGCGGCTATCCTTTCTGGCATATGCATCACAAATTATTCCTGAGCTATCTTCCGAGCCGTCATCTACCAGGATGATTTCCAAATTTTTATAGGACTGGGCAATGATGCTTTCTATACATTCCCCTATATACGCTTCAATGTTGTATACAGGAACTACTACGCTGATACAGACCATAATCCCCCCGACTTCTCTGTCAGCCGAGTAAGAAGGTATCACAGTGCCGACAGTCACCCCAGTTTTTTCTACCCTCGTACAGGCATTTGCGCACCATTCGAAATTTATCCCCATACCATATCTCTGAAAGGGTCTCTTTCCCCACATCTCCCAGCGTATATTTTCCATATGCGTCATTGCAGCACAGCGAAACTTTCCCATCCGGTCGAATGATTATCTGCTTATACGGCAATATGCACCTGTCCATTCCATAATCCGGAACCTTTTTTCGGTTCGGCGCGTTTCCTCCTCTGGAGGTCAGAATTTCCTGGGGCTTACGCAGCACAATAGTCACCTTCCTTGTAAGTTCCGGATGCTTTCCACAGTATTCTACAATTTCCCGACATGGACGGATCAGCTGAAGCTCCTGCTGATAATTATCGATAATCAGCTCATCCAGAATGTCGCTCAGCGCGATGAATTTATCCAGCGTCAACAACGTTCCATTAGTAAAAAGGTGCATCCTCGCATGCGGCAGCCGTTCGCGCGCATATCGGTTGAATTCGATGATTCTCTCATCCAGCAATGGTTCGTTGTTGGAAAACGTTGTGAACCTCCCATGGTAGTCCAACTCCGCGAGCTCCCCGACAATCTTATAAAACAACTCCTCCGTCATCACGGCCTTCACCCTGGGGTCATGATTTTTGTTCACCGGGCAGAAAGAACAGCTCCCATTACATCTGTTAATCGTCTCCACTTCAATATGGTTAAAGAGCGTCTGGTTCTCCTGCAAATCTTCCACGGCATCATACACCGCCTTCCGTGTATAAGCCATCTTCTCGCTTTGTGCCCATTCCTCTTCGGACAGAGCCTCCCCGGTGGTCTCATAGGGGTTCACAATCAGCCTGTCCGTTTCATAATATCCATGTAACCGATCCTCAAAAACTGAAAAATCATGGATTCCGTGTTCCTTCAGCTGGTTCACGATACTCTGGAAATAGAGGCTTGCCACCAGTATGGGCGGATTCTCCCCGCTTTCCAGCACCTCTTCCAGACTCTTTACCGGTTTTCCGCAATATGTAGTGCCCTGTTTGGATGGGCTGTTATCAATGAAGCATTCCACACATTCACTACCCAGCTGCTGAAATGCTTTTTCGCCGTATACGCCGGCTCCGAAAATCGCTGTCTTTTTCATTTTTAGCACCATTTTCTCCTGGTAATCACTTACTACAATTCCTCAGTATTTGCTATCATCCTGCGGGTATCTCCTTTATAAGTGCATTCATCCATTTTCTGCTCCTTGTATAGTCCTTCAAGCTTTCGGATTCCCTCTGCCCTGATCTGCTTACTTCCTTTTCCATTTTTTCCTACCCATCCACCTGCACATTCATGGACTCCCAATGCCGCATCTGTCACCTCGTACTCCCCAGTAAACCAATTCTTTGCAGAAAACAGATCTCTCGGAAAAATGGTCATACCATCTTTCTGTTGATATTTCCCATTTATTTTAAACCCCTTGCTTTCAAAAAAACGGTCTAGTAATATGGGCTGCAGATTAGGAAGTCTCATGCTGGTATCCACGTCAAACTCCCTGTCCCTATATATGTCCATCATCTCTTTTACGGCTGGTTGTCCTTTCACAGCTCCGAATATTGCTGCTTCTATATCCCGAATCGGTCCAAACCCAACAAAGAAATCATTTTTTAACAGCACGTCCAAGTTCTTATACAGGAAAACATCCAAATCCAGATAGATTCCTCCGTATTTGTATACGGTATCCAGCCTCGCATAGTCAGATACATATGCCCATTTTCCCTGCTTATAAGCCTCATAAGCAAATGGATTGGCAGTGACATCATAATTGCTGCTGTTCCATTCCTTAAGCTCATATTCCGGGCATGCCTTTTTCCAGCTCTCGATACACTTCAGGGACAGCTCATCTTTTTTTTCCCCGCTGAACCAGAAATAGTGGATTGTCTTGGGGATTTTCCTCTTTTCATCACGTCTTTCCAACATATACTTTTCTGTGGCATCATCCATATGTGCCGAAATCATCATTGGTAGAACAAAGATATCTACAGCCTTATCCCCTAGCATAGCATCTAACTGCCTATATATCTCATAAGCGTATGCATCTGACGATATCAGGACTGCAAACGAGTCTACGTCATATTCCCGTAAATTGTCAGGTGAAATGATGTGCTTCCTGCTGCCGTTTACCATCATGCACCCTCCCTGTTTACCGATATCATTATCAGCTACACTATCTATATAATGGTCTAGCCATAAATCCTTATAGTTCAAGCTAATCACACGCAGAAAATCCGATGCGCCAAACGCGATGATTTTTTTCCTATGGGCAACATTATGGAACTCCTCAAAACTATTCCCTGCAATTTTCATTGATACCCACTCATTCCTTGTCTTTATAATAGCCTTATCGAATAGCAGACCTTATCTACCAGCTTATGCCGTAGTTCACCATTGATTCTCATAATATTTTTTTTCATGCTTTCCCGGACAGATGAAAAATGAGCCGCCACCAGCACATAGTCGCATTCAATGTTTTTTAGTTCTTCAGGGGATCGGGCCCCCGGCAGATTCATATATGACTGATCCACTACTGCAGTGACATCACAGTATTGGGTCAGCCGAATCTGTTGTAGATAATCCTGCCCAACCCTTCCTGCACCATAGATAACGATCTGGGAGCCCTGCTTTATCCTATCAAAAGGGAACAGATAGTAAAGCTTTCTAATCTCAGGCTCCTTAGACTGTACAGCATTTGCCTCCTCCAAAACATCATTGATTATCTGCCCGTTAATGATGCTGTCGACAGTGAACCCTTTTCCGTAATCAAAGCCGCTCTTCGTACTATTAAATCCATAGATTCCAATATGTTGAACCAGGCTCTCTTTCGTAGTATACAGCTTTATTTTATTGGTCTGTAATAGATTGCTCCAATTCACGTCCAGCGCCAGATAGCTCTCTTCCTTACTAATCTGGTCGCAAATCAATCTGACCACATCTCGCTGCATCAGTGTCCCTGCACTTCCCACAGAATTTTTTATACACAGCTCACCGCCTATGTCTGCAACTGTTTCATGAGAAGATGAATTAAAAAGCGACAAGATTCCTTCTGTCTGTTCAAGTAATGCCAAACCTTTCTGTAGCCAATTCTCATTGAAAATTAAATCGGAATCACAATTGAAAAGAATCTCGTCATCTGTTTCCAGAAAACTTCGATACATAAATCCTATATTGTAATCCGCTCCATGGTTCCATCCATGCCGATGAATCAGCACTTTTTCCGGAAACATCTGTTGAAGCTCTTCTGTTCCGTATTGCTCTGAGCAATCGTCAAAAATACGAATTGTGTAGTCTATGCCTTCAAGATTTGATGCATACAACGACTCTATCATCCTTTTTAATGTGCCAATCCTATTATATGTCGTGATTCCTAATGTAACCTTTGGCTGTCGCTTATCCAATTCTGTCCACGCTCCTTATATCTGTTCAGCTGCAGGAATCCGATAATTTTTTGCCTCGGCTCCCCTGCAGCATCTGCACATGTCAAGGACCTAGGTGCATTTTCTACTTTTGCCAACCTGATTGCTGGTTGGCATATAAATACAATTAACTTCACGGATCCAGGTTCAGATTTTACGCTACTATAACCTCCAATATATGTAACCCGCCTGCTCATACTCTTTTCTTTCTAACATTCCTTTGATATCTAGCAATACTTTTCTCTGGTTCAAATGGGTTGCAAACAGTGCATCTATTCCCGCTTTTGTCATATGCCTAAACTCTTCATGGGCGACCGCCAAGACAACGGCATCCATTTCTTTTATGTCCATAAAATCTGACAGCCCTATACCATATTCTCTTCTGACTTCCTTTTTGTCAGCAATTGGGTCATACACAAAAGGCATAATTCCATATTCGGATAATTCCCTGACAATATCAACCACCCTTGTATTTCTGGTATCCGGGCAGTTTTCCTTAAATGTAAACCCTAAAATGCCGACCTTTGCATTTTTGACTGTTACACCCGCGCGTATCAGTGACTTAATCAAATTTTCTGCCACATACTTCCCCATATCATCATTAATGCGCCTACTTGACAGGATAATTTGACTATGATAACCTATTTTCTCTGCCTCATACGTCAAATAATAAGGATCCACGCCAATGCAGTGGCCGCCTACCAGTCCCGGCTGAAACTTCAAGAAATTCCACTTCGTCCCCGCCGCCTCCAGCACTGCTTTCGTATCTATTCCTAGTTTGTTGAAAATAATGGAAAGTTCATTCATAAAGGCTATATTAATGTCTCTCTGGCTGTTTTCAATTACCTTAGCCGCCTCAGCCACCTTAATGCTCTCCGCTCTATAGACTCCTGCTTTTACCACCAATTCGTATATCTTGGCAACTACTTCCAATGTCTCCTCATCCATGCCGGATACGATTTTCACTATAGACTCCAAGCGGTGTATCCTATCACCCGGGTTAATGCGTTCCGGGGAATACCCTACTTTAAAATCAATTCCGCATCTTAACCCAGATTCTTCCTCCAGAATCGGTACACAGATCTTCTCTGTCACGCCAGGATAGACTGTTGATTCAAACACAACAACGGAACCCTTTTCCAGATTCTTCCCAAGCAGACGGCTTGCGCTTTCCACAGGTGACAAGTCCGGTGTATGATCGGAATTCACAGGGGTAGGCACTGCTATTATGTGAAATCTAGCTTCTTTCAGCAAAGAAGCGTCCGCAGTAAAAAGTACTGTACACTTCTCTATCGTATCGTTGCCCAGTTCTCTCGTAGGATCTATGCCCTGCTGATAGAGCTTCACTTTTTCCTCATTAATATCAAACCCGATTACATTTAGCCTTTTGGAAAATGCGACAGCGATGGGCATCCCCACGTATCCCAGTCCGATTACGCTTATCTTTTTCTGTCCATTAACCAATTGGTCGTATAGAGTATTCATATCCTGTTCGTAAGTTCTCCTGTTAATTATCATCTGGCAGAAATTCTCAATCATATCATATCCTGGCAAAATCTGCGCTATCTTGATACGACGTTCCCTTTTTCATCTACTTTGCCGCATATTCGCGCGGGTACGCCCTGCACCAAACAGTAATCCGGAACATCCTTTGTCACTACCGCCCCTGCAGCCACCATGGCATATTTTCCAATAGTATGTCCACATACAATTGTTGCGTTTGCACCAACCGTTGCGCCCCTTTTAATTGTTGTGGGCATATAATTGTCTTTTCCTTTGGGAAAGCTGGCCCTTGGCGTCAAATCATTGGTAAAGACACAGGACGGCCCCAGAAAAACGCCATCCTCTATGGTTACCCCCTCATAGACCGATACATTGTTCTGTATCTTTACGCCGTCTCCTATTTCCACATTATTTGAGATGTTGACATTTTGGCCAATTGTCGTATTTTTTCCGATTCTTGCTCCTGACTGTATGTGGCAGAAATGCCATATTTTTGTCCCCGTCCCGATTATTACGTCATCATCAATGTAACTGCTTTCATGCACAAAATATTTATCCATCAGTCCCCCAGATAATCCCGTATCGCCTCCACCACCATTTCAGCCTCCTCTTGTCTCATATAGGGATGGAATGGCAATGACAACACCCTCTCACATATTCTGTTGGTTACCGGACATTCATCCTCTGCATAATTGTTCCCTAAAAAAGCCTTCTGCCTATGTAGCGGTTTCGGATAATACACTGCCGTGGGAATTTCCAATGTTTTTAAATGCTT
Source organism: Lachnospiraceae bacterium (assembly GCA_022797995.1). Lineage (GTDB taxonomy): Bacteria > Bacillota > Clostridia > Lachnospirales > Lachnospiraceae > Acetatifactor. Next base: position 8,877 of record JAAWLQ010000006.1, on the reverse strand, counting down.
CTGTAGCTTTTCTCTGTCCTGTCCCGCTTTCAGCTGAACCGTATATTGTGCCCAACTGGAACAAAATCCCTCTTTCACATAAGGAACCTTTACCACGCTATCCAGTTGTTTTGTATAAAATTTTGCCAGCTTATCACATTCATCCAATTCTCTCTGGATAAACACTGGAAGCTTGGCTAGCAGGATCGCTGCCTGCACCGTATCCAGCCTGGAATTCATGCCGATTCGCGCATTGTCGTATTTGTGTTTCCCTTTTCCATGTACTGTCAATGATCTGAGAAGCAATGCCCAATCGTCATGATCTGTAAAAACTGCCCCTCCGTCGCCATAGCACCCCAATGGCTTGGCGGGGAAAAAACTGGTCGTTGATATATCCCCAAACGCGCAGCTTTTTCTGCTTCCTATAGCACCGCCAAACCCTTGCGCGGCATCCTCCAGAATGAACAGACCAAACTGGTCTGCAATTTTTCGAATTTCTGCATAATCCGCAGGCTGTCCAAACAAATCTACGGAAACAATCGCCTTGGGAGTGTAATGTCCGTCTTTCAGAGTAGCTTCAATACTGCGCAATAATTCTTTCGCATCCATATTGAATGTATCTTCATCCACATCAATGAAAATCGGCACTGCCCCTACTGCAGCCACAACCTCTGCACAAGAAAAAAATGTAAAGTCGGGAACAAATACAGCATCCCCTTCCCCGATATTCCAGACCATCAAAGCCAGTTGGAGAGCATCCGTCCCATTGGCACAGGTCACACAATGCCTGACTCCCACATAATTAGCCAGTTCTTCTTCCAGCCCTTCTACCTGGCTCCCATGGATAAACTGAGTCGAATACAATACATCGGCAATAGCCTTGTCAATGCGCTCTTTATTGAATTTATACTGTCTTCTTAAATCCCTGAATTCCACGTCCTATTCTCCTAAAATCTTCCTGTAAAATCCATTGTCGCGCACTCTTGCAGAGGCAGCCTTACGCTGCATCCCTCTGCGGCAGATTTATAGATTGCCAATACAAGTTCCAGCGCACGCTTCCCCTCCATGGCATTTACATAAGGCTGTCTGTCCTGCTGTATAGCATTTATCATATCCGCATATAAAGGAGTATGACCGTACCCATATACATTAGGCGGGTTTTCATGAAACTTTGCTTTCACTTCCTCCGGATCGTCCAGTAAATCAGAAAACCGCCACTCCTCTATCACATTCACTGACTGCCCTCCAGCTTTGACTGTTCCTTTTTCCCCGAATATGTAGAGGGTTTCTTCAAGATTTTTAGGGTAGATGTCTGTAGTCCCCTCAATAATCCCATAGCTTCCATTTCTAAATTTCAGCAGGGCAATGCCCATATCCTCCGCTTCTATGTAGTCATGGTTCAGCCGGGCGGTCATTCCCACCACTTCATCAATCTCCCCGCCCATCATCCAGCGGAGCAAGTCAATGTTATGAATGCACTGGTTCATCAGAGCGCCTCCGTCCTGCTTCCATGTGCCCCTCCAGGATGCCCTGTCATAATACTCATGATCCCTGCACCATCTGATATGGGCTGTGCCGTAAAACAGCTTTCCGAACCGGTTCATTTCTATAGCTTCGCGGATTTTCTGCACCGATTTATTGAATCTGTTCTGGTGGCAGGCACATACCTTTACATGATGTTTGATGGAAGCTGAAATGATGGCATCTGCGTCTTTTATAGACAGTGCAATCGGTTTTTCAATAATGCAGTTACATCCGTGCTCTATGCAGAACAAGGCAATCTCGGCATGCTTTCCGCTTTCTGTGCATATAGCTACAAGTTCGGGATTTTCTGATTCTACCATTTCTTTGTAATCAAAATACCGTTTTATGTTTTTATCCAGCTTAAACTTAAGAACCTTATCTTCTATACATGATGAATCAACATCACATATCGCCGCTATTTCGAGCATATTGTTTCGTGCCGCTACAATATGGTTTGGGGATATTCTGCCACAGCCGATTAATGCATATTTCATTTATTTTTCTCCCTTTTTTCTGATAAATTACTCTATCCAACTTATATTGGCATTAATCTCAGTTACAGTTCATTTCACTTGTACTTAAATATTTAACAACTGTTGCTAATATTTTATCCCATGTGAGGTTAGCCATAGCATATTGCCGCATATCTTTAATAAAATCTTTTCCACTATATACTCGTTTATAAAACTCAATCACCTTATTTATGTCGATAGGTGTTGCATCGTTTGATACCTGCTGAACAAAATAGTGGTTCTTAGTAACCGAAACATCATCATATCCATAAATAAACGGAATTCCTCTCGCGCAATATTCCCCCGTCTTAATTGGAGCAGCAGACTGGCGTCCTACTTTATACATGCCCAGAACACCTACTGCAATATCAGACTCGTCATATACATTATCTAACTCTTTTCCCTCCAATTTTCCATAAAAATGCACATGATTCCACAATCCATACCTTTCTACTAAGCTATTGTAGTATGGAATCTGTTCCCCATCTCCCACTAATTTGAATATGATATTTACTTTTCCACCATTAGAATAATATTCATGCATTCCCTGAATAACTCGTTCATATCCATGCCATTTTTCCATTATAGCAACTGCCACAAGAATAATACTTCCATCTTTTTCTCTATATTCTTTTGACTTATTTTCCTCTAAATCAACACCGTTTACCAATGGTATACAAGGTATCTTAAACACTGCTTTGTAGTTTGCATATGTAGTACAGCAATTTACATGTTGACATAATTGTTCCCTGTAATATCTATCTTCCACAGGCCTGGCGCATCCATGTTCCCCGTCATATGGTATTGTGGGAAACTCTATAACTACTTTAAAGCATCTTTTCTTAAGTTCTTCTAAAAAATCTAAAAACCATACATCTGAAAAACTGTACCTGATATACACACTTTTGATGGCATATTTTATCAACCATTCAAGTGCTATATCATTGCACATTTTTTTTGTTAAGGCAAATCCTCTGTCCACTACTTTATCATCATGTAATAAATAAAATGTATGGCCTGCAAAAAAAGTATAATATGTCCTCCCGACTCTCTTTTCAAAAGCATGGCATTGTGCTCTAATCTTTTTTTTAACTCCAACTGTATTTTTTTCATTCAGATTTGAATAACACATATATAACATGGCCTTTTCTCCACTTTTTCAAACTAAATTGTTTTTCTCCCAAGTTCTCCCAAGTAGTAGTTCCCCGATTCCAATGATATTCTCTCTATCTACAAACATCTCCAATTCACTGCATATTTCCTTAAAAAAACGAATTGATGTCACTACTATCTTTTCACCTTTATAAACTCTGCTTAATTCATCCAACATCATTAATGAGATTTTTTCATTTCCTACTATTTTTCCATATTTGTCAACAATTCCACAGACATTTGAGACTTTCTTTCCAATTTTATAAAGTTGCACTCCCATATATGTTCCGCCATATATATACATACTGCTTATATTAAATTCTCGTAGTCTTTCTTCAACATATCTGGCATCTATCATTATTCCCATTATTTCATATGACATCGCTGCAATACTATAGTTTATAGAGTATTCTTCTAATATCTGTTTCTCTATCTTGTTCATTCCTGTCCTTTCTTAAAGCATTTTCAAATTTCTTATTTCCTTAATTAACTTTGTTCTATTATCTTCAATTTGATTTTTTATGCATGTTTATATTTTTGACTCAGTTCAGCATTATGCACAGAAAATGTTTTCATCAAAATTATCGTCTGTTGCGTTTGTTCTATGCCTTATTTATTATCTAACTCTATAACATTTTCTATCGAAATAATTGGTATCTTTGTTTTTTCATTCAGCAAATTAACAATTTCCTCGTAATAAAAAACTGGTGTAACAACAATGCAATCCACTTCTGGCACATCTGACTCTATTCCTATCACTATATTACCTGTATCAACTGGAACCTCTCGGTCCATAATTGAAGCAACTTGTATATCCGTTTTCATCAAAGACTGAAAAAGTCTTTTCCCAATATATCCATTTCCATATATCATAATCCTATTATAATTATGCAAATGAAAATATTCTTCTATCTTCTTTCCCGAATATAAAAAGTTTAACCAGTTATTCAGCAAAATCATATTCACATAATTACGTTCCATTCCCTTTTTGTATTCATTAATCATGCGAACTAACGATTTCCCTCCAAGGTAAAAACCGCTACAAAAAATTCCAACAAAAGCCAAACATGCATATCTCTTTTTCATCTATTTCCATTCCTTTTTACATACAAAAACCACTTTCGGAGTATTAAAGGCATTTTTACTCTTGACTATTTTTTTCTCCTTAATGCATCTATACGCAAGTCCGTGATTTTTCAAAAACTTCTTCATTTTTCCCACAGATACAAAATGTTTTCCAAATCTTTCATCTACATTAAGTCCTAAAAATCTGTAATATTGCTCTTTCATTTCTAAGCATCTGAGTTTCAGGCAATATAGACTATTTTGATCCATAATATCAAAAACAACAAATCCCCCCGGTTTCGTCATGGAAAGCATCTTTTCCACTGTGGCATAAAAATTCGGAATATACCAACTCGACCTTACGCAATATGTAACGTCATATACAGACTTCCCCTTGTATTCCATTATGTCCCCAACATAGATTCCGCTTTCGTTGTCCAATTCCTTTCTAGCCAAGACAACCAGGCTGTCCGCAATATCACACCCGTCCACATGGATCCCCTTCCGCTTCAGCGAAGCGCCAATAGGCCACCCTGTGCCAATTCCAACCTCAAACACTCTCTGGGGAGAAACTTTCAGGATCTGCCTGACAATGCTTTGCTCGTATTTCCCATAGCCATATATATGGGTCTGCCCTACCCAGAATTTGCTGTATACCTTTTTATAATATTGCTGTTCATCCATTTTGGACCCTCTTATATCTTCCGGCCTTTCAGATACTGCCCAATTTTCTCTGCTGACAAGCCTGCCTTATCCCATCCATAATAAATCGGCACACATCTGTGATGCTCCGCCACCCAATAACTATTGGGCAAATTCATTGTAATCCCCTCTATCTCATTTCCAAAATCAGTATAATTAAATACTTTTCCAGTTTCCTCACTTAACGTTTCATCAAAAACTATATATTTATAATACCCTGACTGCATCCCCTCCGGAAGTACAACCCTGTTATAAAAAATGCTGTCAAATTTATGAGCAAGCTCCCTTTTCCAATCCAGGACTACAGGCAACCGTTCCATCTGCACAATCCCCAGCGCAGCCATAAACTCGCTTATCCTGTAATTGAATCCCTCTTTCATCGGGTACGTGACCACATTTCCCGGCAACACTTCTTTGCCGTAATTGCGGAATTTTTTCATCCATCCAATCAATTCCCTGTCCCGGCTGACCACCATACCGCCTTCTCCCAAGGGCATTGTCTTAGTCGCATAAAAGCTGTAGCTTCCTGCCATCCCCCAGCTTCCTGCCGTCTTTCCATTCCATCGCGCCCCATGAGCATGGGCACAATCCTCTATCAGCGCAATTTTATGTTCTTCACAATACTTTGCTATCTTTTCTATCTCAAATGCAATATGCCCTCCGATGTGGACAACCATGACAGCCTTTGTATCAGACGTTATTTTACTTACCATATCATCATAAGACAGGCAAAGATCTTCCCTGTTACAATCCGCATATACTACTGTCCCCCCTGCTTTCTTAACCGCCTGTGCAGTAGCCCAGAACGTATTGGCCGGTACCACTACCTCTTTTCCCCTTACATCCACATATTCTAATATGGATAAAAGCCCTGTCCCGCCGCTGGAAACCGCACATGCATGAAGTCCCGTATATTCCCCAAATTTTTCTTCAAATGTCGCTGTCATTTTTCCATCAGACCAGAAATTTGATTCGAACACTTCTTCCAACAGCTTATAATATCGTTCCCTGTATTCCTTCTCAAATGGCAATACCATCCGTCCCATCCTCCACTAAATGAAATTATTTGTATGTACATTCCTCAGTTGTTCCAATATCATGTTGAAGCCGGTAATCCTGCATGTGCTGCAGCCTTTCTGACAATTAGCATCCAACAACTTCAGGCTTGCTTTTTTACGATAATCTGAGTGCCATATATCCTTGAATGATTTTTCATACACATTTCCAATAATAATTCCATCCCCTCTTCTCTTTTCGCACAAAGCAACTTCTCCATTTGCATGAATAATAGATGTCAACGAATGGGCCACACACGGTAAACCGGCATTTTTATCCACAATCCTGTCATTGATCGTAAGCATGTACTTCAGTCGCATGTTTGCCGTAATTTCTGCCAGCTGCCTGCGCAAATCCAATAAATTTTCCAAAGACGGCATAATATCTCCGGCTTCTTCAACCGGCCTTAAATAAATATAGTCGATTTCCATATCATTTAGCCGGTTTATCAGCCCCATTAGATTTCCCTGATTCCTTGTGGTCAAAACGTAACCAATCCCGATAAAAACCTTTTGGGGATCCCTGTGCTCAGTCATTTTCTCAAGATTCTTCAGGACATGCTCAAAATGATCCACACCCTTTTCACGCTTATATTCCTCACTTGTGCTAGAATCCAGGGAAATCCTGACCCATTTCAGCTTGTCTATGCAATCGGAAATATCCACAGTGCCGTTTGAAATCAGCCCCATATCAACATGATATCGCTCACCAGCTTCGACTACTTCCCGAAAATGCGGACTCAACGTCGGTTCCCCTCCACCCTCCAGCGTGACGCCTGTTCCATGCTCTCCAAACTCACGAAATAACCTTCTGGTCACCTCCTCGTCCAGTGTCGCCCTGTTATTCCGAAGCACCTTGTCTGTGCACCACTCACAGTTCAAATTACAGTGATCTGTCAAATGCAGTTCTACACTAATCGGGAAAAGCTCGTCCACCTCCCTGTGCCCATTCCGCACTTCCATCATGGACTCCACCTTTTCTTTATGTAGAAGTAATTTTAACTTACTGTATTCAAATTCGTCCCAATAGTTTTTTTCTTTCATTCAGTGTTCCCTCGTATTCATTCCCACAAAGCATACCAATTTACAGCAACATTATCCCATGCAGAATGCTTCCATACAATTTCTCTGTTTTCCAAACACTTTTTCTCATACTTTTCTATATTCATTACAATCTCCTCCATGAGAGCAACTATGTCCGATACCCTATCCACATCAAAAAAGTGCATCCCCATTTTATGTAATGACCGATATGGGAGCCACTTTCCAGCTATTACGATACTTCCTGCATACATCTCTTCCAGCATTGTTGAACTAAGCTGATCTGTAATCTGAACATGTATCATGATATCTGAAATTATGGCATATTCCGCCATTTCTTTGAAATCCATAAATTTCCTCAAAATTACATGTTCAAGTCCGCTTTTTTGTAATCTGTTTGAAACACAATTGATATAATCCTCTTCTCCTGATGGATATGTCATAGGAAATACAAAAACCATCTCTCTTTTAAACTTCTCAGACATTTTTTCTATTGTGTCTATCATTTTCATATGTTGATGTGCCTTTAAAGCATTATGTCCACAAGTGACTACTATTCTATTTTCCGGAATATTATATTTTTTTTTCAATATATTTCTATCTACATCTTTATACTTATCTATCCAATCCAATACTTCAATGCCAAAAGGAAGCAACTGCATTTTTTTCTTAATTTCTATTCCATAATAATCTCCAAACTCTTGAACAGTTACCTCTGTCTCTGCAGTTATAAGATCTGCGCTATCTATCAATTGTCTCTTAAAATTCAACACATCCTCTATTTCTCTGTAGAAATCGCTCCCCCCTACATTTAAGTTTAACCGTTTTGCTTTTTCTCTTATTAACTTATGGAAATATACCCACTCCCATTCAATCCATAATACTTGTGCAGCATCATATACTGGCATTTTTTCCAAAATCGTTTTTAGTTCTTCTTTCGTTTGAAAACAGTAAATATGTTTTAGCTGTATTGACTCAATCCTTCCTTTATATTTTTCTGTTCTTGTGATTAAGCTAAACTCAATATTTTCATACCTTTTTGAAATGTTTTCAATTAATTGTTTTGTATAGGTCGAAAAGAAACTGCAAAACAATAGAACCTTTTTACAATTCTCTGTCTCTGCTAAATTTAGCTGGTCATATTGAATTAACGCTGTCTTTGTACTCCTTACTTGCTCTGCATCGACTGGCCACAGTTCAAATTCAAATTTATCATCTACCCCAAATTTACGCCAAAAGTGAAGCCTCTTCCGACTTATCCCCTTTTCTTGAAGTGCTTTGCTTATCTCATAGCCGTATTTCCTTGATGCAATAATTACACTACAGCTGTTTTTCTTAATTTCCTCAGGAGTCTTTATAACATATTTCCCTATAAAGGTTCCTTGCTTCTTTTCATCCCTATCTGTGTAAAATAAAATGTGGTGCTCTTTTTCCAAAAAAGGCATAGCTTTTCTGCCATCTTCGCCCGCCCCATATACAATAATTTCCATATGGCTCCTTCTTAACTTATCTCAAATAAAAATGGGCATATATAATTACTAATTTGCGCTTCTTTTAATGTACTCTCTATTTCTTCCCACTTCGTTGGATTAATTCCTATTATTATCCCTGTATCCTCTACGTCAAAAATCAATTCTCTGAATCTCAGAACCGGTTTTTCTAAATAAGTTTTCTTTTGAGGTTGATTATTTGAAATAACAAACCCTTCAAAAGGTAAACCATAGTATCCTAACCTCTTTGCAATAATACCTGCATATTTACCTGCTCCCATAATAAATACTTTTTTATATTTAGAAACAAATTTATATTACAAAGGATAGATTCTATTAATTATCTTTGCATAGCAG